>JAQGHP010000212.1 GCA_028288775.1 Phycisphaerales bacterium
AAGCTGCGGTCGCGGAGCGTGTAGCTCTGCACGCCGATGGGCAGCCCGCCGAAATCGCCGCCGCTCGCGGCGTCCTCCGCGAACGAAGATCGGGACAAGGCCAGGCCGGCCAGTGCCACTGCGCTCGCGCCCAGGAAAGACCGCCGGGAGAAATTCGTGTGATCGATGTGCATGGGACCCTCTCTTGGTTAATGGACCACCACGGTTGTACCGGTTGGGCGGGTGCCGTGCCAGCGTTCGCAGTAGTTACGGGTGTTTCCGGAGTGAGGCCCTTCGCAGATGGGCAGAACATTCAGAGCCGGGGCGTGCCGCCCCGGTCGGGCCGCAGGCCCGCTGTGGTCCCCGCTCCCCCAGTGCAAGGGAGCGGGAGCAAGACGGACCTTCCGTCCGACCGGGCCGGCACGGCCCGGCTCCGATCATTCCAAGCACTTCCGTCCGATCGCGCCCACACCCTGGCGGCCGGGCCGAAAATTACGGAAAACGCGTGCGATTCCTGCGACAACTCGGCCTTCCCCGGCATTGTCTTTGCCACCATTCCGCAGAATAAGACGTTCCCACGGCGGGATGGGTATTCTCCCCCCGAGAACACATGAGGCAGGCCAATGGCCGAGCAGTTTCAAGATCGATTTCAGGCGGGCCGGGTGCTCGCCCGGCTGCTGTCGGAATACGCCAACCGGGACGACGTTGTCGTCCTCGCGCTTCCACGCGGCGGGGTGCCGGTGGCCTATGAGGTTGCCCGGACCCTGCATGCGCCGTTGGATGTATTCCTGGTCCGCAAGTTCGGCGTCCCGGGGCAGGAAGAGCTGGCGATGGGGGCGATCGCCACGGGGGGCGTCCGCGTGCTCAACCGCAGGGTGGTGGACGCGCTGCGAATTCCGCCGTCGGTGATCGAGCGGGTGGCGCGCGAGGAAGCGGCTGAATTGGAACGGCGGGAAAGGGAATACCGGGGCGGCCGCCCGCCGCCCCGCGTCGCGGGGAAGACCGTGATATTGATCGATGACGGCCTGGCGACCGGCTCGACGATGCTGGCCGCCGCCGAGGCCCTGAAGCGATTGGGGCCGGCGAAGATCGTAATCGCCGTCCCCACCGCGGCGCGGGAAGTATGCGAGCGGTTCCGCGACGGGGTGGATGAAGTGATCTGCGCCACGACGCCCGAGCCCTTCCATGCCGTGGGGCTCTGGTACAAAGACTTTTCGCAGACGACCGATGAAGACGTGCGCGAGTTGCTTCAACGAGCGGCCAGTGAGTTGAGAGCCGCCGCACCCGCGCGGGGAGCCAGGAGCGCGCAGAAGGCGTAATACCCACTCGCTTCGGAATTCGCGATATGCGCGAACACATGGGAGGCGCTTCCATGCCCTCAACCGCGTCTCACGAAATCATCGCCGAGCCGGTGCGCCTCGCGGCCGGCGGAGTGCAGTTGGAAGGGGATCTGACAATTCCCCCGTCTGCCCGCGGCGTGGTGTTGTTCGCGCACGGCTCGGGGAGCAGCCGCTTCAGCAGCCGCAATCGCTTTGTCGCACGCGAGCTGGTGGAGGGCGGTCTGGCTACGCTTCTTATCGATCTGCTGACGGCCCAGGAAGAACGCCTGGATGAATTGACTGCGGAGCTGCGCTTTGACATCGGCCTGCTTGCCGATCGGCTGGCGGGCGCTATCGACTGGCTAAAGCGAGAGAACCCCACGCGCGGCCTTGCCGTCGGTCTCTTCGGCGCCAGCACTGGAGGTGGGGCGGCACTGGTGGCCGCGGCACGGCGGCCCGACGACGTCGCGGCGGTCGTCTCCCGCGGCGGCAGGCCCGACCTCGCGGGCGACGCACTTCCCCTCGTCCGCGCCCCGACCCTGCTCATCGTGGGCGGCAACGACGCGCCGGTCATCGAACTTAACCGTCAGGCCTACGCCCGCCTCCGCTGCGAAAAGCAGCTCGTCATCGTGCCGGGCGCAACGCACCTGTTCGAAGAGCCCGGCGCGCTCGAGCAAGTCGCACGCTTGGCGCGCGATTGGTTCCAGCGGCACATGCCCGCGTAAATCGTCAGGCGAGAATTTCCTTCACCACGTTCCCGTACACATCCGTCAGGCGGAAATCGCGGCCGGCGTGGCGATAGGTGAGCTTTTCATGCTGCAAGCCCAGCAGGTGCAGGATCGTGGCGTGGAAGTCGTGGACATGGACTTTGTTCTCGGCGACTTCAATTCCGTAATCGTCGCTGGTGCCGTAGGTGATGCCCGGCTTCACGCCGCCGCCGGCGAGCCAGCTTGAATAGACGTTGGGGTGATGCTCGCGGCCGCGGGCGTTCGGGTTGGCGACCTGCGGGGTGCGGCCGAACTCGGTCGTCCAGACAACCAGCGTGTCGTCGAGCATGCCGCGCTGCTTGAGGTCGATAAGCAGGGCGGCGATTGGTTGGTCCACGTTTTTGGCGAGGGCGACGTGGTCGTGCATGTCGCCGTGGGAATCCCAGTTGCTGTTGGAGCCGGAGTCGATGAGTTCGATAAAGCGTACGCCGCGTTCGGCCAGTCGGCGGGCGACGAGGCACTGCCAGGCGAAGCCTTCGGTGCTGCCGCGTTTGAGGCCGTAAAGCTCGTGCGTCGATTCCAATTCCATCGACAAGTCGAACGCCTCGGGCGCTTCGATCTGCATACCAGCAGCGGTTTCGAAAGAGCGGATTCTCCCGGCGAGGGCCGCGTCGTTGTCCGCTGTCAGCAGATGCCGACGGTTGAGCTTCTGGAGCATGTTTAGCTCCATGCCTTGCAGCTCAGGTGACGGCGCACGCCGGGTGAGGTCCTGTATCGGCTCGGGGCCGGGGATCACGCGCGTGCCTTGGTGGCAGGGGGGCAGGAAATCGCTCGCCCAAACTTGGCCGCCGGCGTAGGGAAGCTTGGGCGCGAGCACGACGAACGACGGCAGATTCTGGTTCAGCGTGCCCAGCCCGTAGCTCACCCAGGAGCCGATGCTGGGCCGCGTGAAGGTTACGGAGCCGGTATGGATGCCGAGGGTCGCTTCGAAGTGATTGCCATGATCCCCGTGCATGGAGCGGATGACGCATAGATCATCGGCGCAGGCACCGATATGGGGGAAAAGGTCGGAGACCTCGGTGCCGCAGGTGCCGCGGCGTTTGAATTCCCAGTCGGGGCGCTTGAGGAACTGGCCCTTTGGCGCGGGCTTTCCCGCATCGGCGAAGAGCTTGGGCTTGGGGTCAAAAGAATCGACGTGTGAGACGCCGCCCGACATGTAGATGAAGATCACGCGCTTGGCCCGCGGCGCGAAATGCGGCTGCCGCGGGGCGAGCGGATCGAGCACATTCGCGGGGGCCATCGCCCCGCGCGATTCGGAGGCGAGCAACTCGGAAAGCAACGCGGGGAAAATAATCGAGCCGCCGACGAGCGATCGGATCATCTGGCGGCGGGATGGTTGGGGGCTCGGGATCATATGATATTCAACTATACGCGCGTCGTCGGAAAACGTGACTTTCCCGTGGCACGGCCATGCTAGTCCACGAACATAAACTCGTTGCTGCTCAGCAGCACGCGGAGGTAGCTGGCCAATGCGGCGCGCGCTTGTTTGTCCGGGGGCACGTTGGTGGAATTTAGCTTTTCCGCAAATTCGCGCAGATACGCTTGCGCGTCCGTGACTTCTTCCGGCGTAGCGGGACGGCCCAGGATGCGCTCGGACGCGAGCTGGAGGCGGGTCGCCTGGTCGGGGGATTCGGCCAGCAGCCGATCGGCGAAGGCCTCGGACTTCTGGTACACGAACGGGTCGTTCATCAGATAGAGCGCCTGCAGCGGCGTGGTGCTGGAGCCGCGGTCGGCGGTGGGGGCGTTGGGGTCGGGGCCGTCGAACACGGCCAGGTACGGGTGCCGCTTGATCCGCTGCTGCATCAGGTAGACGCTGCGGCGGTTGGTCTCGTACACCGCGGAGAACGCGGCGTGCTGGGTGAAGTGCCAATCCGATTTCGGCGGGAACGGGTGCGCGCCGCCGGGCGAACGATCGAGCTGGCCGCTGACGGCAAGCATCGCGTCGCGGATCTGCTCGGCGTCGAGACGGTGGCGGCAGAAATGCCATAGATATTCGGCATTCGGGTCCACTTGAGCGGCGGCCAGTTCGTCCGCGGCGGAGAGCTGATACGTCGCCGACAGCATGATCGCGCGGTGCATCGCCTTGACCGACCACCCGCCCTGCATGAATTTCACAGCCAGATAATCGAGCAGCTCGGGATGCGTCGGCGGTTTGCCGCGGACGCCGAAATCGTTGGGCGTCTGCACGATGCCCTTGCCGAAGTGGTACTGCCAGATGCGATTGACCATCACCCGCGCGGTGAGCGGGTTGGCCTTGTCGGCGATCCACTCCGCCAGCTCGCGCCGGCCGCTGCCTGCTTCGTCTTTCGCGAGTCTTTGTCCGCCCAGCACGGCGAGATAGCCGCGGGGGACGATCGGCCCGCGATTGCCTTCCTCGCCCCGGCGAAGGATCGGGGAATCGTGCGCGCCGGTCCTGTCACACACCGCGTACGCCGACTCCACGTCCGGCGCGGTGCGGGCAAATTCCTTGCGGCGCTTTTTGGCATCGTCAACTCTCTGGCGGCTGGGCTCGTCGCCCGTCCCCTTTTTTTGCCAGTCGGCCCGAAGCTGCTCCACCTCGGCGTCCATCGCCGCCATTTTTTCACGGTAGGCTTTGATCTCGGGATTCGCCTCCGCATCCACGGCCAGGGGGACCATGTCGTGCGGGTACTGCGCCTCTTCCGAGCCGGGCTGCGGGAAGCGCGTGCTGTCGAAAATGCCGTAGAGCGAGTAGTAGTCAGCCGTCGAGACGGGATCGAATTTGTGGTCGTGGCAGCGGGCGCACCCCAGCGTCAATCCCTGCATCGAGCGGCCGAGGGTGTCGATCGCGTCATCGATCGTAAGCTGCATCGCCCCTTCGGGGTGAACGCTGAAGCGGCGTGAAATCGCGAGATACCCGGTGGCAATGATCCCTTCGCGGCGCTGCGCATCATCCGCGGCGGGGAGGAGGTCCCCGGCGATTTGCTGGCGGACGAACTGGTCGTAGGGGGTGTCGCGATTGAACGACCCGATGACCCAGTCGCGATAGCGGTAGGCGTCGCGGACGGGGTAGTCGGCGCTGTCGCCTTCGGTGTCGGCGTAGCGCACGACGTCGAGCCAGTGGCGGCCCCAGCATTCGCCGTAGGCGGAAGAGGCGAGCAAGCGGTCGACGACCTTTTCCAAAGCCTGGGGAGAATCATCTGAAAGAAACGCGTCGATCTCCTCGGGCGTGGGGGGAAGGCCGGTCAGGTCAAATGTCGCCCGGCGGATGAGCGTGCGCTTGTCCGCGGGCTTGACGGGGGCGAGCCCCTTTTCTTCCATCTTCGCGAGCACGAACTGATCGATCGGACCGCGGGCCCAGCCCTCACGCTTTACGCCGGGCGGCGCCGTTTCCTTCGGCGGTTGGAAGCACCAGAACTTGGCCGCGACTTCCGCCGGATTCCCCGGCCCGGCGGAGACGA
>JAQGHP010000252.1 GCA_028288775.1 Phycisphaerales bacterium
CTAGAAGAATCCCTTCCAACGTCCGATGAAACACATACCCGCAAAGCCCCAAAACCACCGCCCCCCCAAACGCCGGGCCCATCGGATCGATCCCCCACGCGAACCAGCGCGGCAGCCGCATGCCCACGAAAGTACCGACTGCCACCATCACGAGTGTCAGCAAAGACCGACTGAACCGTGCCCCGCAAAGGCCGAGCATGACGCCCACGCCGGCAACGCCAAACGCCGTCGCCGGGGCAACGCGATTCGCCGCGTCTGGGAACAATCCGACCAGTTCTTGAATCATGTCAGAACCTCTTCAACATTATCGGCACTTGGCCGGGCAGAGTATGAGCCGCCAGTGCGCGATGAGCGGCAGCCCATCTTTATAATCTCCAAACATCTTCTTAAGGCCGCGCCAATGGAGGCAACCTACGGTCGCGTTTGGTAGACTAACTCACCATCTCAACTGGAGGACTCTTGATGAAGCGTTTCGCATTGATCCTTGCCGGCGTCGCCCTCGTTGGGTGCAGCCACAACGACACCAGTTCCTGCCCCGCGTGCGACCCCAAGGCCGCCCCTGCGGCCAAGCCCACCCCGGCCGTTTCCGCAGCTCCCATGACCCCCGCCGTCCCCGCGACGCCCGCTGTCGCGGCGACTCCGCCGGCCCAGGCAGCTCCCGCGGTCCCGGCGACCCCCGAGGTCCCTTCGACACCCGCAGTCCCTCCAACTCCCCCGGTTCCCGCGGCGCCTGCGGTTGCCAAGGATAAGCCGATCTTCGAGCTCGCCCAGGACGACAAGATCTACGTCTTCGGCTCCCTCGCCGCGATGCAGTCATTCCAATCCGGCCAGGCCCAGCCCAAGGTGGTGGAAAGGCCCGCCTTCACCCCCAGCGGCAAGACGGTGGTGATCGAAGCCGCCGACGACACGGAAGCGGCCCAGCTCACCGCCGGCTTTGTGAAGCAGCACCCGGCGCCGGCGAAGCCGTGAGCATCATCGTACAGATCGTTTGAGCAATTGCGCAACAAGAACAACGGGGAGCCAAGGACGCCAGGGTCATTCGTTGTGACCTTGGCGTTCTTGGCTCCTTGGCGTTCTTGGCGCAGTCTCTTTCGGATATCGCCTGGTACGTCGGGTTATTGGAGAGAGACGTGCCTGTAGGGTGGGTGTACTCGCCCACCGCGCGTTGGCTGGCAAGGTCAGCGCGGCGGGCGGGTACGCCCACTCCATAGGGTTCCACCCGGCATGATCCCGCCCGTCGATTTTCCACACTCCGGACAGACGCCCGAAACATTTCCCATGAGGCTATACCCGCACGCGCGGCACGATCCCGCGCTTTGCTTGCGTCGATTTCTCCATCGACGCGAACCCCACCATCCGGGTATCAGCGCCGTCAATACGGCCAATGCCCAATAGGGAAGCCCGACGAACACGAAGTGACTCTTCTCCCCCGCCGACCTCGGCGCGAAATAGGATCCCTGCGGCGTACCGCTATCCGAATAGAAGCCGAGCCGTTGCCCTATCGTCGGTTGGACCGGCCGTTCGCACAGGGGCTGGGGATTGGCGACGGGCGAGAGCGACCGTTGCCACGGCCCCGCGGGTACGTTGGTTCCGGTGCGCCGATAGTATCGCACGTCGACCTCGCCACGCATGGAATAGAAGCTTGCGGCGACTTGGGTATCGGAATTCCGCAAAAAGACGCCTGTCGAAGCCGCCTCCCGCTCGAAAGTCAGACAATACGGCTGCCGCCAACTCAGGATCCAGAGCGCCACGACCGCCGCACAAAAGAGGAGGGACGTCGCGACTGCCAGAATTCCCAAGCGTCTACTCACGTCATACCTTTCCCGGGCGTTCCGCACTCCGGGCATCGGTCGGGCGAAGCACGCATGTCATACCCGCACGTCATGCAACGCCCTGACCGTACTCGCCGTCGGGCAATCCTTCGCCGAAGGAGGCCCGCTGCCCCGGGCATTGCGAAAACGAGGAGCGCGCCACAGATCGCCCAATACGGAATTGAGACCCGCCGGTACGACGCGACAAGAGGCCCTTCTTCGCCGATGTCGGGAGAGCTTTCCGCATAGAACGCGAACCACAGCCCTGGCCGAACACGGCGCGACGTGCCGTTGGGCGCTGCCATTTCCGCAACGTGAGATGTTCCCGTCGGCTGCACCCGCCGGGCGAAGGCCTCGGCCTGGCCGGGGGCCTGGTACGTGCGGAGGCCTAAAGAGAAATCGACGGTCCCATACTCCGACCACACGCGGTACATCGCCCAGGTGTATCGGGCCGCATGTACGCACTTGGCGGTGACACGGTCCGACACCCGGTAGCTTCGCACCCAGAGCACGCAGGTCATCACGCACAGCGCGAGCGCCAGGGCCGAGAAGCCGGTAACGAGTTTGCAGAACATGATGTTTCCCGAGTGCCGCCGTTCGCGAAGGGGCCGTGATTCGGTGACCGGCAATTACATGGCTGCCGTCGCGCCGGCGGAGTGAGCCGCGGCTTCCTGCTGTTGAATGAACTCGGCCATGATGGATTGCGAAGACGCGCCGGGCGTTGCGATGGTAGCCAGGCCCAATCCCATACCGCGCATCGGGTTGGTCCAAAGGATCTGCCCGCCGACGGGGTCGAGGCAGAAGACTTCTCCCTTGGTGGTGGCGAATAGATATCCGCCGTCGAGCACGAGGTTGACGAACCCAGCGCCCTTCAGCGGCGTGCGCCAGACCTCCGCGCCGGTCGCGCGGTCGAGCGCAAGCGCGGTCCCTCGGATGCCGATGTGGACGATTGCATCGATTTGTTCGGGCATTTTTCTGCCTTTCTTGAATTGCCGACTCCAGGGTGCTCGCGCCGTCCGTTGTTTGACGCTGGCGACCGCGCCCCGGTTTCACGCTCATTCGAAAGAGGCGTTGAGCGCCCAGAAGATCCAGAGCGCTGTGAATATCGCCATCGACAGCCAGGAGTTTATCAGGGCGGCGAGGGTGGAGATGAGATAGAAGATCGGCCCGAGTTTATAGCTTTGACGAAACCGCCGAAGGATTTGCTCGGGCGCGTCCGGCGAAACAATCCCGGGCCGGGAGGCCGAACGCAGCACGAGTTGGAAAGCGAACGCGATGAGTACAAACACCCCGCCGTAGACGGCGCAGGCGACCTTCGCGGCTGGCGTGAGGAGGTACTCGGCGATCACCGCCGTCGGGAACGGGACGGCCGTCACGAGCAGCAGGAGCAATCCATTGACGAATAGCAGCCGGGCGTCCGCCCGCCGGACAAGGCGGAACAGGTTGTGGTGATGCACCCACATGACCAGGATCGTGAAGAAGCTGCTGACAAATGCGAAATACCCCGGCCACTCTTTGGCGAGCGCCGCGGCCAGCGCCCGACCCGTCACCGCCCCGCCCCCCGCGGCCAAGTGCGGCACGCGCAGCTCGAGCACAAGCAGCGTCATCGCGATCGCGAACACCCCGTCGCTAAACGCTTCGAGTCGCCCAGTCTCCTTCTCGGCGGATTTATCGGCTTGGGAAATTTTCATCGATTCGCCGTACGATAATTGAATGCATTTGCTTTTCCATCCAACTGATGCGGCGCGGAAAACCGCGAAGCCGTAAAAAAGAAAATCGTGAGCGCCAAGGCCGCCAAGGAGCAAAGGACGCCAAGCAAAAAATTCTTGAGTGACCTTCCCCACGAACGGTGGGCGCGGCGAAAGCATCGTCAATTGAGGCTTGCCTCGAACTGTTCGGGGCTCTTGTAGCCTATCGCGGAGTGACGCCTCCTGCGATTGTACCAGCACTCGATGT
>JAQGHP010000259.1 GCA_028288775.1 Phycisphaerales bacterium
ATGGGCTGGAAGATGTGAGTGAAGTGGGTCGCGCCCTTCTCCATCGCCCAGTCCTTCATGGCGGTGGCGACGGCATCCGCGATAAGTGGGTCGAGCGTCGCGCCGACCTTGATGGTCTTCTGAAGGGCCTTGAAAATCGGCTTGGGCAGGCGTGCCCGCTGCTCGGCTTCGTTGAAGACGTTCACGCCGAACAAGTCGCTGACGTGGACTTTTTTGAAATCGATGCGATCGAGCTTGTGCTTGGTGGTAGCGATCGCCTTGATCGCCTCCTGGCGAAGCGTAGACATGAACGACTCCTAGATGGTAAAGGACTAAAAACGAAACGGCCACCAGCCCGGGTTGGTGGTGGCGGAGCGCGGAGCGTGATGGTCTCGAAACCAGGCCCGCAAGTCAAGCTTCTGCGACACAGCCGACAATAACACTCCGCCGCCTCATGCTTGTGCAAACGGCGTGCAACGTCCGAGAATCACCCGCGGCGGGCCTGGGCTGCGCGCAAAGTGGGCAACGGCCCGCCCGACGACTGCGCGAAGCCTAATCGCGCAACACATTCCATCTCCGGCGGAGTCCGGTCGGGTGCGGCCATCGAAGCCAAGCGAGGCGTTTTCAGGACGCGTCCTGACACGAGCGCCTCGTGGGTGCTTGCGCGCTTGTGGTGCAGCCTTTCAGGCTGTAAATGCAGGCTGAAAGCCTGCACCACAAATTACGAATCATGCACGGTCATTTATAGTCGTCGATCCGAAACACGATCGACCCTGCGTCCTCGTACACCGGCACAAACTTGCGAACGTCCTCCAGCGCGAACTGAAGTTCTGGCGGATGAACACTGAGGTGCGGATCGCTCTTTATTATGACGAGATATCGCGCGCCCAAGGCCCGGAGATTCTCCTTCCAGGTCGATCGGTCCGCGTCGGTGTTCATGACCTCGGTCATCCGCTCCACGATCGCGTCGCCCGGCACGCGGTCGCCCATGCGCGGGAAACGGAGAAAATCGTGCAGCCCGCGACGAACCGGCGCGTAGCCAACCCGGCGTGAAAATTCGAACCCCTCGTACGGGTAGACGAAATACGTGTTGGCGTAGGCAATCGTCGCATCGGGCGGCACGTTCTCGTTGACCCATTTCCACACCGGAGCGCGCTCGGGATAGGAGTCGGGCCGCAGCCACACCTCATGGCGAAGCTGGCGGCACTGCTCGACGTACGCGTGCCAGTCGATGTAGACCTCCATCGCGATGGCCGCGGCCAGGACCGCGGCAACTCCCGCGAGTCCTCGGGCCCGCAGATGGAGGATGCGGGATTGTAGGAAAACCACCCCAACACCGATCGCGGCGATGATTGCCGCCGCACCGGCGAGCCCGCCGATCAGGACAACCAATCGCGTGTCTCGCGTCGCGGCAAAGCTGGTGGCGGTGGAGAGCAGCGCGAGCGCCGCCGCGGTCGTGAGGGCAAATGGCCGCGGGCTGCGCGCGAGCGCAAGTCCCGCCGTCGCGAACCATAGCACCATGAGCGGAAAGACGTACCGCACCTCATGGTGCGGCGACGTGGCGAGGAACAATAGAAGGGTCGCGACCGAACCCACCGCGCAAGCGCGCGGGAGCGGGTCGCGGAAGATCGTGCGGCCCGCCGCGAAAAGGGCCCAAAGCCATCCCGCCGCCAACAGCACGATCAGTGGCAGCGGCAGGCTGTGATACGTCTCCGACAGCATTTTCCACACGCCCCCGGCAGTGCGAAGCTGCTGGTCGCGCTCGGTGCCGAATAGTCCGGGCAGGTGCAGGCCCGGCAGCCGCACGTCCACCGGGTAGAGCGGGTTGCCGGTCAGCACGATGTTCCGCACATACCACGGTGCCGCCATGACAAGGATGATTCCGATCGCGATCGCCCAGTCGCGCGCCTTCCACTTTGCGCGGAACGGAGAATCCAAAAGGAACAGGAACACCGGGCAGGCCAGCAGCGCGGTGTACTTGCCCGCCAGCACGAACCCCAGCGCCACGCCCACCCGCCACGGCCCCAGCCGGTCGCGCAGCGGCTCCCGCGCAAGCGCCAGCACCGCGGCTGCGATGAACGCAGTAACGTACAGGTCGTCCTTCTGAAACAACGCCTCGCTGAACAGGGGACGGCTGAGCGTCGCCGCCGTGGCCACGAGGCCGGCAACCGTGCGTCCGCACCCCATCAGCCGGCACAGCCGCACGACCAAAAAGAAAACGAACATCAACGGCGGAAGCTGCACGAAGCGCACGAGCACTTCATTCCCCGCCTGCGCCATCCACCACGCCATGAACATCGAACCCGTCCCCGGCGAATAGCTCGCGGCGGGGTTCCAGTACCAAGACGGGTAAATGCCAATGCGGCCCGCCTGCAACCACTGCACCGCAGTGGGCAGGTGATAGACGAGCGAGTCGGTCGCCACCGGGGGGATAAAACGCTGAAGGTACGCGTACGCCGCGAGGTAGCCGCCGGCGAAGAGGGCGCAGGCGAGAAGGCCCAGGTGATCGGCGTCCCACTGAATGGGAGCCGTTGGCGGGTTGACGCGCACCCCGCCGCGCACCGCGACGACTATCAGCAGCGGAATAGCGCAAACGGCGACGAGCGCCATGGACCACACGTTCAAGACGCCGCAAACACCCGGCAGAGCGACGGCTGCGTATTGCACAAGAAAGTAAATCAGGAACGCGTCGCACACCGCCTGCACCCGGCCGCTCCCGCCCCACGCCCGCGCGAAGCGGTACGCGGCAGCAAACGCGCCGACATTCAGCAGCGCCGCCAGCAACAGACGAATTTCGTCGGGAAGGTTATTCAATCGGCGTGCCCGCACTATACCGGAAGCGAGCCGGAGAATTCAGGCGGGCCGCCAACTGAATAGGGGGACAGCGCGAAATGCGACAGTCGCAGAAGAAAAGGAAAAACACAGCCGGGGCGGCTGTGCCATATGTTTGTGAAGACTGCGATCCCACATCGCGCTTTCGTCACCCATTGGCGGGAGCATCGCTCTGCGAGCGTTGCCGGCGGCCCGCGGCGACGGTGGGGAGGACATCGCCCGCCACACGCCCGAATATCATCCGCCCCGCGCTCGTCTGCAGCGCACGGGTCACCGTGAACTCGACTTCCTGTCCCTGGTGCGGGCGGCCCTGCTCGACCACCACCATCGTTCCGTCTTCCAAATACCCCACGCCCTGTCCGGCCTCCTCGCCGGCCCGGACGATCCGTACCGTCATCTTCTCGCCCGGCAAAATCACCGGCTTGAGCGCGCCCGCCAGGTCGTTGATGTTGATGACCTCCACGCCCGTGAGCTGCGCGACTTTGTTGAGGTTGTAGTCGTTGGTCGCGATGCGGGCGTGCAGTTCCTTGGCCAGGCGCATGAGCTTCTGATCGACGCCCCCCTCGGCGTCCTGCATGCGGGCCGATTCGTAGAGCTTCACTTCCACCCGCGTATCGGCGCGCAGGGTCGCCAGGACGTCCAGCCCGCGCCGGCCGCGGTTGCGCTTGAGCTTGTCGGCGCTGTCGGCGACGGCCTGCAATTCGTCCAGCACGAACTGCGGGACGATGAGCTGGTTCTCAAGAATGCCGGTCGCGGCGATGTCGCCGATGCGCCCATCGATCAAAACGCTCGTGTCCAGCAGCAGCGGCCGCGGGCCCTTCTGCTGCCTGGCGAATTCCACGAACGGGATGATGAAGCGGAAATCGTCCTTGGTTTGGAGAATGAAGCTCGTCGCCAGATAGCAGCAGACGATGCCGACCACCACGTCGATGAAACGCGTCAGCGGCTCGTGCTGCCTTTCGGTGAACGTCACGGAAACGGGCAGCAGGTCCACCAGCAGCTTTACGACGAAGCTCAATGCGAATGCGATCGACACGCCAACCAAAAGGCCGAGGATCGCGCCGGAAAAAACCACCAGCTTGCGGCGGGGGGAAAGAATGTCGATGCAGACGAACAGCACGCCCAGCGTGAGCGTCAGGGGCATGGCCAGCCACGCGTTGCTGTGGCCGATGCTGTCCGGGATGCTCAGGTAGAACCAGCCGATGGCTGCCATCAGCAGGATGAACAGAGCGCGTATGACTTGTAATACCATTGGTCGTTCCCCTTCGACGTGGGCTTTTTATTGACTATACGGACCGGGCGGGAGGACTGCAAACCAATCGCGAACTTCGCATGGCGGTTGGACCGAAGATCTGCCCTTCGTGCGCTCTGGGTCAGTTCCTTGCGCGAAACGAAAGGGTCGTATCACTTTTAATGCTTTAGACGTGCTCGATCGGAGCGCTGGGAGGGTGGACCTTCGGTCCGACCGCTACGCGGAATCAGAACCCTCGCGCGTGCATCCAATACACCGCGCCGGATGCCGCCAGGCAGTAGATGCCGAACACCCACCACTGCCCCTTTTCCAACAATTGCGAGAGCACTTTTAGCGCGACGAGGCCCGCGATGAAGCTGAAGCACATCCCCAGGACGCTGGGCAAAAATCCGTGGGCGCCGGCCGGGGCGGCGGTTGTCGCCGTGTGATGGTGCAAACGCAGAACTTGCCGCAAGATCGCCGGCGGCGTCAGCACCACGGCCAGCGCGAAGCTGAATTCCTCCAGCCGCACACGCGCTACGCCGCGGAGCAGGCCCGCGGATATCGTCGCGCCCGAGCGGGAGAAGCCGCGGAAGGGGATGCAAATACCCTGCACCGCGCCGATCGCCACGCTGTCGCCCATCGTGATGGTGCCGCGGTCGCGCTGACGGTAAGACTTGAGGCCGGAAATGAGGATCAGCAACCCCGCCGCCGCGAGCGAAGCGGCGATGAGGTCGAGGTGGTTAAACAAATCCTCGATCTCCACTTTCGCGATGCCCGGGTGCGTGTGGCGCAGGTATTTTTCGATCGCGAACATCAGGCCCAGGCCGATCACCCCGGTAACCGTGGTGGCGACGATCACGCGGATGGCGAAGGCGTAAAACGATACGGTCGACGAAAAGAACGCCCGCTTCCACGCTTTCCAGAAGTAGACGATCACCGCAAACATCGTCCCCGTGTGCAGCATCACCAGCATCAGCGTGAATTCGGGAGAGCTGGCGTCCTTGTGCATCAGCTTCGCCGCGGCAATGACGTGCGCCGAGCTGGAAACGGGCAACAGCTCCGCCGCCCCCTGTATGATTGCGAGAATCACGATCTGCCAGAGCGTCATCGCCGACCTTCCCTGCTTGGTTTGAGAATTCCCCGTTCCCGAATTATTCCGCGCCGCTTCGCGCGACGCCCTTGCGATACACGCCCACACCCCGCCGCACGTAGAGCAGGCCGCTTACGACCGTTATCAGGATGGTGGCCCAGATGCAAAAATCGCGGAACGCCGTTGCGGGCCGCAGGTAGTCGTGCTCTTCGAGGCGGTTGAGGTAATTGACGTACATGAGGATGACCAGGATGGTCGCCGACTGAAAGCCCATCTTGAGCTTCCCGCTGAACGCGGCCCCGAAGTTCTGGCCGCTCCCCTCGCTCATCGCGCGGAAGCTCGTCACGAGCAGCTCGCGGGAAAGGATGACGACGACCATCCACGGCGCGACGCCGGTGATCGTGCGGACGACGTAGGGTTGCTCGGAGACGGGGATGATGAAATTCTTCCCGGCGAAGAAGATAAAGCTACCGATCACCAGCACCTTATCGACGAATGGATCGACGACCCTGCCGAACGCGCCTTCGACCTTCCACTTGCGGGCGAGATACCCGTCGAGGAAATCCGTCACCAGCGCGACGACGTAGACGATAAACGCGACGTTGAGGAGCGTGGGGTCCCCGCGGCCCTTGAACTGATAGAGGCCCAGCATGACGAAGAACACCGCCGCGAGGAGCAGCCGGCCGCCGGTCAGTAAGTTGGGAACGTGTCGGAACATCCGGCGCGGCATTCTACGGATAGTGGCGTCACCGGCAACCGGGAGTACAGGACCGATAAAGCGGAAGCGGCTTCGCCGCGGCGGGGAGCGGTTGGATTTTCGGAGGCATTGCTCCGGCGTCCGCCAGTGGGCCGACTGGTCTGATTAGTCGGGGAACTTCGGAGCCGGGCCGTGTCGGCCCGGTCGGAGCGAAGCTCCGTCTGACTCCCTCTCCCTCGTACTCGGGGGAGAGGGCAGGGGTGAGGGGCCGAGCGTCGAGTTGCGCTTTCATAACCAACAGCGCAACTTCACCTCCCGCCCCTCACCCTATCCCTCTCCCCCGAGTACGAGGGAGAGGGGACCGGAGCGGGCCTTCGGTCCGACCGGGGCGACACGCCCGGCTCTGAAAACCTATGGCCCACTAGCAGACGCCCGAGCCCATGCCTCCGAAAATCCAACCCCTACCCGCCGCGGCGAAGCCGCTTCCTCGCGTTAGTCCTTGCACTTTGCCGCTGAGCCCGGCATCATTTCGCCCACGCGCAAACTACAAAACCACAGGAGTATCCATCATGCGATCAGAGAAGATGCGTCGAATCGGTCGGGTGTGTGCTGGCCTCGGGCTCATGGCGGGAGCTATTGCCCTCTGCGGCGCCGGCGATGCCGCGGGCGACAAGCCCAAGTTCACGGTCAAGGAAGTCATGGAGAAGGCCCACAAGGGGAAGACCTCCCTTGCCAAGACCGCGATCGACGGCAAGGCTACGAAAGAGGAGTTGACGCAGTTGCTCGAGTTTTACCAGTCGATGGCGATGCAGAAACCTGAGAAGGGCGACCTCGCCGACTGGAACGCCCGCAACAAGGCGCTGGTGGGTTCCACCCAGGAAATGCTCGACGGCGACAAGGCCGGGCTGCCCGCCTACAAGAAAGCCGTCGATTGCAAGGCCTGTCATAAGTTGCACAAGGAAGATTGATCCAAGCTCCCTCTCCCTCGTAGGGAGAGGGCCAGGGTGAGGGTGGAAGCGCTCGGAGTCATAGACCACGCGTTCTTCGATTTCCCGTAGGGTGGGTGTACTCGCCCACCGTCCGCCGGGCGCGAACGTACGCGGTGGGCGAGTGTGCCCACCCTACATTGGCTAACGGCCCACCTTGCGCCGCCCGGGAGCGAACTGACCGCACGCGCAATTTTGAGGCACGCGTGAGCCAACAGCCGCTACCGGTCCAGCCGCTCTCCTACGGCGGTCCGTCACAGCAGAGGCCCGGGCAACTCCTGCGGCTCGCCGCGTGGGCGGCGAGCGTTTACAGCATCGCGAAGATGATACAGGGGTTGACGGTACTGTTGATGGCGCACTTCACAGGGGGCGCCAAGTCGACGATGAGTGTGCATTTCGTTACTGGCTATGTCGCTTTTTCAATCGCGGGCGTGATTATCGATACCGGAATGATCATCGGCGCCGTCCTAAGCCTACGTCAAGGATCGGGTGGACGAGCGACGTTGATGATTGCTTGCGTCGCGGATGCTGCAGCAATTGCGATTTATGGCGTGATAAGTCTTAGGCAATATTCCCTATCGTATTCGACCATGCGTTATTGGTGGATCACCAGCAGTGCCATGTATGTAGTTGTTACCGAGATCCTTCCGGCACTGATTTTCATTCTTGCCTGGCGCGACCGTGACACCACTTGAAAAGCGTGTCACGGCGAAGTGATCCTAATCGCCAGTACGCATGCGCACGCCCCTCACTTCACCACCGTCAAACTCCGCGCCTTCTTCTTCGCCACTTCCGCCACCAGGTCATACGCCTGGAAATCCGTCACCTTCACATTCACCAGTTGCCCCGCGTGCAGGCCCTCGCCCGAGACGTACACCACCGAGTCGATGTCCGGCGCCTGGCTTTGGCTGCGGGCGACCCAGCCGTCTTCCTCATCCCGCCCGGCGGGGCGTTCGATCAGCACCTCAATGCTCCGCCCGACCGTCGCCCGCGCCCGCGCGAAGGCCACTTCCTGCTGCGCCAGCATCAGCTCTTCCACGCGCTGCTGCTTCACGGCATCCGACAGTTGCCCTTCCATCCGGCCCATCGGCGTGCCCGGCTCCTGGCTGTAGGGGAACACGCCCATCATGTCGAAACCGAAGTCCTTCACGAACTTCACCAATTCATTATGCTGCGCGTCCGTCTCGCCCGGCGCGCCGGCGATAAACGTCGTGCGGATGGCGATGCCCGGCACCCATTCGCGCAGCTTTTCCAATAGCGTATCGATCTGCTTGCGCGTCACCCGCCGACGCATCTTGGTGAGGATATCGTCATTGATGTGCTGGAGCGGCATGTCGATGTATTTCACGATTCGCGCGCGGTCGGCGATCGTCTTGATCATCTCATCGCTAAAGCAGGAAGGGTAGGCGTACATCAGCCGCAGCCAGTGGACGTCCTTGAGCTCCTTATCGAGCGTTCGCAGCAAACCCGACAAACCCGCGCCATATCCGATGTCGGTCCCGAAGCTGGTCGTGTCCTGCCCGATGAGGTTCAGCTCCACCGCCCCGTCCGCGGCCAGTTCCTTCGCCTCGAGCAAAATCTGCTCGACGGGCTTGGACCGCATCAAGCCGCGGATTGAGGGAATCGTGCAAAATGTACACCCCTGGTTGCATCCTTCGCTGATTCGTAGATACGCGTAGTGCCGCGGCGTAAGTCGAAGGCGGGCGCGGTCGTTTTCGAAAACGGGAAGCCGATTGGTTTTTGTTTCCTTCTGAGCCAGGCTTGCAGCCGGCAATTTGGAATTGGCCGCCAATTCTTTCGACAGGTCGTGATACTTCCCGAGAAAGTGCCCGTGCTCCTGCCGTGGGTTTTCCTTGCCATGCACGGCTTCGACGATGTGCTCGCGGTCGAACACGCCGACCAGGCGGTCCACCTCGGGGACTTCGCTCAGCAGCTTGGTTTTGTGGCGCTGCACGAGGCAGCCGGCGACCACCACGCGCTTGCACTTGCCGTTTTTCTTCTGGGCGATCGCTTCGCGGATCGCCTGGAGCGATTCGGTCTTGGACGCTTCGAGGAACCCGCAGGTATTGATGACGATGGCGTCCGCGGTCGACGGGTCGGCGGAGATCGTCAGACCGTCCTCCGCCAGCAGCCCGAGCATGCGCTCGCTGTCCACGAGGTTCTTGGGGCACCCCAGGCTCACAAAAGCCACCGACCGAATTTTCCCGGCCGCCTTGGCCATAAACGCTCCACCTGTCAAGAGAAACGACAAACCCTATCCGTCAACGCAGACAAAGTAAAACGCCCGGTAGCGGGGGAAGTTCGTTGCACAGGAGGACGGGCCTGGGAAAGGGAGAATGCAAAGTGCAAAATGCGGAGCGGCGGGAGGGTGGACCTTCGGTCCGACCGCTACGCGGTGAGGGCAATCCGTCGCCTTTCATTTTGACTTTTGCATTTCGCATTTCGCGCTTTGCATTCATTCTGCGCACCGCGCCCTCCCCACTCTGCACTCTGCATTCTGCACTCTGCACTTCCCCCGAATTGACGCTCCCATCCGTCCTCCCCATAATGCCGCCTGAATTTTCAAGCGGGCTGTTCGGGAAGCGGAAGGAGCCGGTGCGTGGGTGTGCGTGGCGTTGTCATCCTGCTGAGCGCGCTGGTCTGCTTCTCTGTTCCCGTGTACGCCCAGTATCAGCCGCCCAGTGAGAAACTTGTTCTCACCGGCAAGTCCGCCGCCACTTGGGCCGACGGGCGCACCAACATCATCCAGCTCACCGGCCCGGTCACCATCGAACTCGACCGCGCCACTCTCTCGGCGGACAGCGCCGTCGTCTGGCTCACGCCCGCCAGCCAACAAAGCCTCGAAATCCAAAACGCACAGATCGCCCTCATCGGCAACGCCAAGCTCGAGCAGACCCAAACCCAAACCACCCGCAGCGGCCCCACGCTGTTCGTCAACGCGCAAGTCCGCGGCAACGCCATCCGCATCCTTGCGGACGAGCGCGTGGCGAAAAATCAGGCCAAGTCCGATCTCTACCGCCAGGCGCTCGCCCTGCGGCAGGCCGAGCCGCCCGCCCCGGCGCCAACCGTACCTGCGCCGACCGCCCCCCTCGCAACGCGTCCATCCGAAGGCCCCACGTCGCGCCCCGGGACGGCCGCCGGGCCGCCACGGGAAGTGCCCATTTATTTCGAATCGCGCGAGCTCGACAGCACGCCGCGAACAGACGAAGGCTTCGTCGCCGCGGTCCTCACGGGCGACGTGCGGCTGATCGACCGCCGGCCCAACGGCGATTTCCTCGAGCTCTCCAGCCAGAACGCCGTCATCTTCACGCGGCTCAAGAGCCTGCGCGAGGTGCAGCAATCGGACAACAGGAAGAAGGGGCAGGACATGGTTATCGCCGCGTACCTCGAAGGGGACGTGCGGATGACCTTCACGCCTGTCCGCCCCGGCGCGCCCGAGCAGCGGCTCACCGCCAATCACGTGTACTTCGAGTTCTCAACCGACCGGGCGATCCTCACCGACGCCGTCGTCCACACCATCGAGCCCCGCCGCGGGCAGCCCGTCGTCGCCCGCGCCAAGTTGCTCCGCCAACTCTCCCAGGGGGAGTACACGGCGGATCACATGCAGCTCACGACCAGCACATTCGCCCTCCCCAGCTACAGCCTCGCTGCCGACCACATGTACGTCCGCAGCGAGCCCACGGGCGACCCCGCCGAGGGCGACCGGGTCGTCTACGAGGGCCGCAACACCACGTTGCAGGCGTTCAACGTGCCGTTCTTCTGGCTCCCCTACACGGCCGGCGACATCAGCGAGCGCGGGTCGGTGCTGCGCAGCCTCAACTTCGGGCAGGCGCACCAGTTCGGCCAGCTCGCCGAGACGGAATGGGGCTTGTTCGAGACCCTCGGCCGCGTGCCCCCGCGCGATCTGGACGTCAACTACCGCGTCGATTACTTCACCGAGCGCGGACCCGGTTTCGGCATGAATGCCTCCTACGGCGGAGGGTTCCTCACTGACACCACCCGCCAGCCCTGGGACTTCGACGGCCAGGTCCGCTCCTATTTCGCCTATGACAAGGGCTCGGACGACCTGGGCCGCCTGCCCGTCCATCTTGACGACGGCCAGACTCTCCGCGGCCAAATCCTGTGGGAACATCAGCACTATTTCCCCGACAACTGGAGCGCGCAGTTGCGAGCCGGGTGGGTATCCGACGGCACGTTTCTCGAGCAATGGTTCCGGCGGGATTTTGAGCAAGGCCCGCCGCGGGATCTCATGGCGTACATCAAGCACCAGGCGCAGACCGAGGCGTTTACGTTCGACGTCACGTGGCAGCCGCAGCATCTGGTCACCACCAGCGATTTCCAGCAGGAGCAATTCGAGGTGGACCGAATCCCGGAGGTCGGCTTCTACCACGAGGGCGACAGCTTCGCCGACGACCGGCTGACATTCTTCAGCGAGAACGTCGGCGGCGGATTGCACTTCAGCACCTCGCGCGATTCGCTTCGGGACCAGGGTTTCCTACCTCCAGTAATCACCCCCGGCCTCCCCGCCGAGGGGTACACGGGGCTAACCGGCGCGGTCGTCTGGCGCGGCGACTTCCGCCAGGAGCTGGACATGCCCTTCACCGCCGGCCCTGTGCGCATCGTGCCGTACGTGATGGGGCGCTACACCCAATACTCCGACACTCCCCAGGGCGACGCCCGCTCGCGGCTCCTGGCCGGCGCGGGGACACGCCTCACCACCGAGTTCTGGAAGGTCGATCCGACCGTCGAATCCTCCCTCTTCGACCTGCACCAGATCCGACACGTTATCGAGCCGGAGATTAACCTCTTCACCAGCGCGATGAACACCGGGCGCGATCAGGTGTTCGTCTTCGACCAGCCAATCGACGCCGTCAACGACATCACCGGGGCGCAGTTCGCCCTGCACCAGCGCTGGCAGACCAAACGCGGCGGGCCGGGGCAGTGGCGCAACGTCGACGCCTTCACCCTGAACGTGGACGTGGAGTATTACAACAACAAACCCCCCAAGGGCTTCCGCGAGCCCACCAACTTCCGCGGGCTCTTCTTCTCCTCCGCGCCCGAAGAATCCATCCCCCGCGACGCCATCAACGCCGATGCCTCCTGGCGCATCAGCGACAACACCGTCATCCTCGGCGACATGGCCTACAACATCGACAAGGGAGACTTGGCGCTACTGGGCGTTGGCGTGCTCGTGCAGCGCGACGTGCGTTTCAGCTACTTCGTCGGCAACCGCTACGTGGCCGCCCTCAATTCCAACATCACCACCCTCCACGCCGACTACGCGGTGGGCCCCAAATACATCCTCGACCTCGACCAGGAATTCGACTTCACGCAGGGCAAGAACGTCTACTCGAGCGTGGCGATCATCCGCCAGTTCGATACGTTCTTCCTCTCCTTCCGCTACTTCTTCGACGAAACCACCCGCCAGAACGGCGTAAGCTTCAACATCTCCCCCATCGGACTGGGAAGACAGTTGGACACCAGCTCATTGGGGACGTTCCATAGGTGAGTTGCTGGTTGCTGGTTGCTAGTTGCTGGTGAAGGCGGGGAATTAAGTGAGGGGCCGTCAATGATCCGTTCCGCCTCTTCTGCCTTCACCAGCAACTAGCAACCAGCAACTACTCCCCAGCAATTCTCGCCTGCGGCTCGATCGTCGTTTCCCCCGACTGGGTTCTGACTTTCCCCATGACTTGGGCGGTGGCGTCGATGTAGAGGCGGCCGCCGAGATTGGTGACGTCGCCGCCCAGCATGCCGCTGAGGATGACCTTGGTCTTTTCCTTGACCACGAGGCTGCCGCTGATGTTGCCGAAGACGTGAACGCGCCCGCCCGGGTCGACGGTGAGGTTGCCGTAGATCGCCCCCCGGCAATAGAACTTCGACCCCTTGCCCGCCGTCACATTCCCCGCGACCGAGCCCCATAGTGTCATCGGTTCATTCA
>JAQGHP010000264.1 GCA_028288775.1 Phycisphaerales bacterium
GCAAGGCCGAGGGCAACGCCGGCATGAAGGATCTGCTCGGCGGCAAGGGCGCGAACCTCGCCGACATGACGCTCGTCCCCCTGCCCGTCCCGCCCGGATTCACGATCACCACCGAAACCAGCGGCGAATACAACGACGCCCGCCAGGTCCTCCCCGCCGGCCTCATGGACGAAGTCCGGGCCAACATTGCGAAAGTTGAGAAAGCCACCGGAAAGACCTTCGGCGACGCGAATAACCCCCTGCTCGTCGCCGCCCGTTCGGGCGCGAAGATGTCGATGCCGGGCATGATGGACACGGTGCTGAACATCGGCCTGAGCGACGCCGCGGTCGAGGGCCTCGCCAGGCTCACCGGCAATGAGCGCTTCGCTTACGACAGCTATCGCCGGCTCATCAACATGTTCGGCGACACCGTCATGGGCGTCGACCACGAGCATTTCGAGCATGAGCTCAGCGCGGTGAAGAACGCCAAGGGTGTCGCGCTCGACACCGATCTTTCCACGGAAGACCTCAAGGAAGTCGTCAGCCGCTACAAGGCGGTCTACAAGCAGCACGTCGGCGAAGACTTCCCGACTGATCCGTACCTCCAGCTCCAGCATGCCATCGAAGCCGTCTTCAAGAGCTGGATGGGCGACCGCGCGATCCGCTATCGCGAGCTTAACGAGATCCGCGGCCTCCGCGGCACGGCAGTCAACGTGCAGGCGATGGTCTTCGGCAACATGGGCGACGACTGCGCCACCGGCGTGGCCTTCACCCGCAACCCCAGCACGGGCGAGAACAAGTTCTACGGCGAATTCCTCATCAACGCCCAGGGCGAGGATGTGGTCGCCGGCATCCGCACGCCGATCCCCTGCGAGCAGATGGGCCAGTGGAGCAAGAAGAGCTGGAAGGAACTCCTCCAGGTCAAGGACATCCTCGAAGCCCGCTACAAGGACGTGCAGGACTTCGAGTTCACGATCGAAAAGGGCAAGCTGTACATGCTCCAGACCCGCAACGGCAAGCGCACCGCTGCCGCGGCGGTGAAGATTGCCGTGGACATGGCCAAGGAAGGCCTGATCGACGAGAAGACCGCCATTCTCCGCGTCGATCCGGCGAGCCTCGACCAGCTCCTGCACCCGACTTTCGACCCCAAGGCCCCCAGGACCGTGATCGCCAAGGGCCTGCCCGCTTCGCCCGGGGCGGCGGTGGGCAAGGCGGCGTTTACCGCGGAAGAAGCTGAGCAGCGCGTCGCTGCCGGGGAGCAAATCATCCTCGTCCGCCGCGAGACCGAGCCGGCCGACATCGGCGGCATGCACGTCTCCGAAGGCATCCTTACCAGCACCGGCGGCATGACCAGCCACGCGGCGGTTGTCGCCCGCGGCATGGGAACCCCCTGCGTCGCCGGCGCGGGTTCGCTCCACATCGACGCCAAGACCAAGACCCTCACCGTCAACGGCAAGACCTACGGCGTCAACGACTGGCTCTCCCTCGATGGCGGCACCGGCGAAGTCATGGAAGGCCAGGTCCAGACGCAGGAAGCCAGCCTCACCGGGCCGTTCCGCAAGATCATGGAGTGGGCCGACAAGTACCGCACGCTGAAGGTGCGCACGAACGCGGATACGCCGCACGATGCGGACGTCGCCCGCAACTTCGGCGCGGAAGGCATCGGCCTGACCCGCACCGAGCACATGTTCTTTGACCCGCAGCGCATCCACCACATGCGCGAGATGATCCTCGCCAGCGATATCGAGACGCGTAAGGAAGCGCTCAAGAAGCTGCTCCCCTATCAGCGCGAAGATTTCGTCGGGATCTTCAAGGCGATGAAGGGCCTGCCGGTGACGATCCGCCTGCTGGACCCGCCGCTGCATGAGTTCCTGCCGCACAATGAGAAGGACCAGCAGGCGCTGGCCAACGACCTGGGGCTCTCGCTGGACCAGGTGCGCAACCGCGTGCAGCAGCTCCACGAATCCAACCCGATGCTCGGCCATCGCGGCGACCGCCTGGCCGTCACCTACCCGGAAATCCTGGAGATGCAGGTCCGGGCGATCATCGAGGCCGCGTGTGAGTGTAAGAAGCAGCGCGTGCAGGTTCTGCCCGAGATCATGATCCCGCTCGCCGGCACGGAGAAGGAACTCGAGTACCTCAAGAAGTTCACGGTCGAAACCGCCAACGCGGTGTTCGCCGAGCAGAAGACGACGGTCGAGTACCTGTACGGCACGATGATCGAAGTGCCCCGCGCCGCGGTGACGGCGGACGAGATGGCGAAGGTCGCCGAATTCTTCAGCTTCGGCACCAACGACCTGACGCAGATGACCTTCGGCTACAGCCGCGACGACGCGGGCACCTTCCTGCCCGAGTTCGTGAAGAAGGAGATCCTGGAGCGCGACCCGTTCCAGAGCCTGGACGTGGGCGGCGTGGGCAAGCTGATCGCGATGGCCGTGAAGCTCGGCCGCCAAACCCGCCACGGCCTCAAGTGCGGCATCTGCGGCGAGCACGGCGGCGACCCCAAGAGCGTCGTCTTCTGCCACCAGGTCGGTCTCGATTACGTAAGCTGCTCGCCGTTCCGCGTCCCCATCGCGCGCCTGGCCGCGGCTCATGCTGCCATCCAAAACCCGGTCAAGGCCGGCGCTTCCAAGGCGGTCCCGAAGGCTGCGGTAAAGGCGAAGGCCAAGGGTGGAAAGAAGCGCGCATTGGCCCGCGTGTAAGCTAAACGAAGGAATGGAATCAAACAGGGCGGCCGGTCCAAATTATGGGCCGGCCGCCCGTTTCATTGCACAAAGGGGCAGAAGCAGACAATCCCCATCAATGAATATGTAGGGTGGG
>JAQGHP010000284.1 GCA_028288775.1 Phycisphaerales bacterium
GGCTAACAGAAAGGCGGCCCGCATCACCTTCCGTGGCGACTTGGAGGTCAACATGATACGAGTAATACGTCAGCCGTCGCAGCCGCGACGAAGCGAACTCGACGGGAAGGTCGAGACAGAGCACTCCCGACCCCTTTACGGGTGGCCTTTAGCGGGTACATGGAAAAGACTCCCGACCCCCTTACGGGTCCGACCCCCTTACGGGTGGCGGCCCAGCCCTCGACGCGATCACTTACAGCCAGTTTGCCCGGCCCAAAGTGGTCGGGAGCACCCTTGCGCATTGCCTCCTTCTTCGGCTTTATTGGGGGTTGGGCCGCGATGGGAAGCGGGTGGAGGGAATGGCCGGGGCCGGCGATGGGCCCTGCATGACGGGCGAGACGGGGGCCGCGCCCTGCGACTTGAAGAAGGCGATGCCGCCGGGGATTCCCTGCTGGATCATCGACTGATAATGCCCGCCGCGGGGAACCCTTTGGAATTGCACGGTCTTGCCGGCGCTATGGAGGGCATCGGCGAAGGCCTGGTTGTCGGGGGTGGGCACGTTCGTGTCGTCGTCGGCGTGAAAGAGATAGATGGGGCAGGCGAAATCGTCAACGTGACGGATGGGGGACACGCGGGCGGCAAAGTCGGATGCGCCGCGGACCAGGCTGTTCATCTTGGCAAGGTCGCCGCCCCAGCGGGCGACGACGTCGCACGCCGGGGCGTACGCCGCGACGGCGCGGATGCGGTGGTCGGCGGCGGCAAGGTCCAGCGCGACGACGGCGGCGGAACTGTGGCCCGCGGCGTAGAGGCGGGCGGGGTCCACGGCGGGCACTTTCGCCAGCACGTACTCGATCGCCGCGTGCGCGTTGGCGAGCCCGCCGTCGGCGGCCATGAATTGCGACACGGGGCCGGCGAGGCGTGTGAAGGGGATGCCGCCCTGCGTGTCGCCCGGCACGTCGCCGCTCAAATCGTAATTGACGACGGCGAAGCCCTGGCGGGCGTAGGGGAGGTGCTCGGGGTCGTTAACGGCGTCGTCTATGGATGATCCATGCAGGAGCCGCGTGCCGGCGGGGGCGATGAAAACGCACGGCAGCGAATGCGGCGCGCGCGGGCCGGCGGGCAGGTAGAGCTTGATGCGCATCGGGAGGCCCGGCCCCGTCCCGCCGATGGTCATCGGGTAGACGTCAACCGTCCCGTTCGCGGCTTTCATCGGCGGCGGCAGTTCCGGATAGACGGGCATCGAAGGACCGCTCTTGAATCCCGAGTTCAATGCGGCAAACGAAGGGGAGTTGCTGATCTTGCGGGCAACGTTTCGGACGACGATCCCTACGCCTACGGCGACGATCAACACTACTGCGACGCAAACGGTCAGCACGATCTGCCAGGTTTTAAGTCCGCGCGGGCGCGTGGCTTTGGCGACAGCCGGGGCGGCGGAGACGCGCGCCCCGGTGCGTTTATCGAAACCGCAGTTGGTGCAGAAGACCGCCGTCGAGGCCATCGGCGCGCCGCACGCGGGGCATGCGCCGGTCGCCTCCTTGGCAATGACGGGAGGCGGGACCGGCGCGGGGCGCGGCTTGGCCTTGGGAAGGGGCGGGGGAACGGGAACTGTGGATGCCGGCACAGGTGCGGGGGATCGGGTGACCAGGGCGGATGCGGCGCGCGCGGCCGGCGCTTTCGCGGGGCGCGGTGGAGGGGCCGGTGGGACGGGGCGCGGCGATGCGGTGGCTTTAGCCGCCGCGGGTGCGGGAGCGGATGCGGGCGGGGGCGAGACGCGCGGCGCAGTCGCTTTAGCGGGCGCAGCGGGAGGCGTCGTTAGCGCAGGGCGCGCGGCTGGGGCGGACTTGGTTACAGCGAGGGCGGGCGCAGGCGCGGCGGCTTGCGCATCGCTTGCGGCGGGGACGGTGTTCACCGTTCCGCACGCCTTGCACTTGCCGCGCTTGCCGGCCATCTGGGCGTCGACCTTGAATTGCTTGCCGCAACCGGCGCATGCGAATTCGATCGTCATGTTGGATTTTGTGGCTGAGGACTGAAGTCACCCCGCCCGCCGCGGGGTTGCCATGGGAGAGTCTATCAGCAGTGGGGGTTTTTACAGCGCGGCGCGCACCATTCGCCTGACCGACTCAGCAGTAAGCCCATAGACCAGGTGCGATGCGAAGGCCGACAGGTGTGTCTTCGGGGGATATTGGGTGGGGGGCTTGGAGAGTTTCAACATCGGCACCGCGACCTCATCGCCTAAAAGCCAGACGGCCGAGCTGTAGAGCGTTCCGTAACACGCGGTAGCGACGGGCATCTCTTCGGCAAGTGCGCCGTAGAGCGCGCCGACCAGCATGCCGTACCCGTAATGCACGGCCGGCTCGGCGATCTTCTTTTCCTCTTCGGTCAGCCGGTGGTGCAGGACGCGCTCCGAGACCTTTTCGGCGAGCACCGCGGTGGCGGGCTCGTTCCCTTGAGACTGGCTCCGCGCCGGCCTATTGTCCCCCGGCGATTCGTCCTGTTCAGTTTGTTGGTCGGGTTCCGACTTTTTGGCAGAAATTTTGCCCAGGAGAGTCTGAAACAAGTTCATCGTCCACGAACCGGCCAATCCGCCCAGTGTGCCGGCGGTTGCGCCTTTGCAGAGGCGCATGGCTTCCGATTCTCCTAGTAGCCTGCGCTGTTGTCTCAACATGGCACCCGGTTTGAATGTGGCCGTGTTCATGGAGGGCTTGGGGGTGCAACCGACATGCCTATGGATGGGGCAATCTTTTGTCGTATGTGAAGCTGGAGAAATCATGGGTCTGCCCGAGGCACAGGCCGAATCAACGATGGGGAAATGCGACGACCTGCGCCATGATTTCCTCCGCCGGTATGAGCAAATCCGTTCGGCGACGGAGGCGCTGTGTGATCCGCTTATAACTGAGGATTACATCGTGCAGTCGATGCCGGACGTGAGCCCGACGAAATGGCACCTTGCACATACAAGCTGGTTCTTCGAGACGTTTTTTCTTAAGGCCCATTTGGGCGGCTACCGCGAGTTCAATCCGCATTTCGGCTACCTGTTTAATTCATATTACGTGACAGTCGGCGATCGTCATTGCCGGCAGAACCGCGGCCAACTTAGCCGGCCGACGGTGGAGGAAGTGTACGCGTACCGCCGGCACACCGATGAGCACATGCGGCGACTGCTTCGCGACCTGCCGGATGCGGGTCTTGCCGCCCTCGCGCCGGTCATTGAGCTGGGATTGAACCACGAGCAGCAGCATCAGGAATTGATGCTGATGGACATCAAGCACGTGTTCTGGGTGAACCCAATGCGGCCCGCGTACCTGCCGCGGAAAGCGGCGGCGCAGAGCGAAGCGCCGCCCATGCGATGGCAGGAATTTGCCGGGGGCGTTTGCTGGGTTGGCCACGAGGGGGAGGGCTTCGCGTTCGACAACGAGGGGCCGCGCCATCGCGAATTCCTCGAACCCTTCGCTCTCGCTTCGCGGCTGGTGACGAACGGAGAGTACCAGGCGTTTATCGACGATGGCGGCTACCGCCGGCCGGAATTGTGGCTGTCGACGGGGTGGGCGACGTGCGCCGCCGAGCAGTGGAACGCGCCCCTTTACTGGATCAGCGAGGACGGGAAATGGGTGCATCACACGCTAGCGGGGCTGCGGGCGGTGGAGCGGGATGAGCCGGTCTGTCACGTGAGCTATTTCGAGGCGGACGCGTTCGCGCGGTGGGCCGGGGGAAGGCTGGCGAGCGAGATGGAATGGGAGGAGGCGGCCGACGGTGTCGCGATCGAAGGAAATTTCGTCGAGGACGGGTTTCATCATCCCGTTGTGGCCAGCGCCGGTGCGGGCGGATTGCAGCAGATGTTTGGCGACGTTTGGGAGTGGACGCGCAGCCCGTACGCGGGGTATCCGGGCTATCGGCCGTCGGCGGGGGCGCTGGGGGAATACAACGGCAAATTCATGTGCAACCAGTTTGTGCTGCGGGGCGGGTCGGCGGTGACGCCGGGGTCGCACGTCCGGCGGACCTACCGCAACTTCTTCGCGCCCGACGCGCGCTGGCAGTTCGCGGGCATTCGATTGGCGAGGGAAGCATGACGATGAATTGGACGGCGGTGGGGCTGGAAGACGTTGCGCCTGTGGTCAAACCCGACCGCGGCGAGCGCGAGGCGTTTGCCGAGGAGGTCCGGCGCGGGCTGCGGAGGGCTCGCAAGGAATTGCCCTGCAAGTTCTTTTACGATGCGCATGGGTCGCAGCTCTTCAATCGTATTTGCGATCTCGATGAATATTACCTTACGCGCACCGAGACGGGCATTTTGATGCGCTACGCCGGCGAGATCGCTCAGGCGCTCGGGCCGCGCTGTACGCTCATTGAATACGGCAGCGGCAGCAGCATCAAGACGCGCATCCTGCTCGACCGCGCGAAGGACCTGGCGGGATACGTGCCGATTGACATTTCCCGCTCGCATCTCGATGCCGCGGCCCGACAGATCCGGCTCGAATACCCGGGACTGGCGGTGCTGCCGGTCTGTGCGGATTACACGCAATCGTTCGATCTGCCGGCGCGCTGCGCCACGGGCCGGCGGTGCGTATTCTTTCCTGGCTCGACCATCGGTAACTTCGAGCCGGAGGCGGCCCGCGATTTCCTGCGCGGCATTCGCGCCCAGTGCGGCAGCGACGGCGCGCTGCTGATTGGTGTGGATCTGAAGAAGGACCCGGCGCTGCTGCACCGCGCGTATAACGATCGCGAGGGCGTGACGGCACAGTTCAACCTCAATTTGCTCGCGCGCATGAACCGGGAATTGGACGGGGACTTTAATCTCTCGCAGTTCGCGCATTACGCGTTTTATCACCCGGGCCGCGGGCGGATCGAGATGCATTTGGCGAGTTTGTGCGATCAGGACGCGTGGGCGGCGGGCGAGCAATTCCATTTCCGGGAGGGCGAGGCGATCTTTACCGAAAGCTCATACAAGTACACGCCGCAGGAATTCGAGCGGCTCGCCACCGATGCCGGGTACCGCGTCGAGCACCGGTGGACCGACTCGCGGCGATGGTTTAGCGTGCAGTTGCTTCGAGCGGTATGATGGCGGAAATGAACCGCATAAACACGACTCCGCCGCTCCCCGCCCGGCCGGCGGATGGGCATAAGGGAATGTTCGGCCGCGTGCTGGTGGTGGGGGGCAATGAGGCGATGGTCGGCGCGCCGGTGATGGCCGGGACCGCGGCACTGCGCATGGGCGCGGGTCTGGTTCAAGTGGCGCTTTCCCGCTCAATCCTGGCGGCGGCACTTTCGATCACGCCGGAACTCATCGGAATGGCACTGGGCAAAGGCGCGGGGAAGCGGGCGCTGCTCGATGCTGGCGAAGCGGCGGATGCGCTGGTCGTCGGGCCGGGCTTGGGCAGATCGCCGGTGGCGGAGGAGCGGGTGCTGCGCCTGATTCGCCTTGAGAAGCCGGCGGTGTTCGACGCGGACGCGCTGAACATTCTCGCGGCGGGGAAGAAGTGGCCGACGACCTTCAAGGCCAGGGCGGTCCTCACCCCCCACCCGGGCGAGATGGCACGGTTGGGCAAACTAATCAATCGCACCGAAGTCCCAAGCGATGATGAGGGCCGCATTGCGATCGCCACGGAGGCCGCGAAGGCGTTCGGGCAGGTCGTTGTGCTGAAGGGTAGCCGCACGGTGGTGACGGATGGCGAGCGCGTCTACGTCAACACCACCGGGAACAGCAGTCTCTCCAAGGCCGGCACGGGCGACGTGCTGAGCGGGGTGATCGGGGCGCTGCTCGGGCAGAAGGTCGGCGGCTTTGAGGCCGCGTGCATCGGGGCCCATCTCCATGGCAGGGCGGGGGAAATCGCCGGGGAGAAGCTGGGTATGCGGTGCGTGCTGGCGCGCGAGGTGATCGACGCGCTGCCGGCGGCCATCCGCGAGTATGAGGCGGCGCATCCGGCGTCGGCCGAGTAAACTTCACGAAAGCCCCGTAGGAAATTTCGGGTCCGTAGCCTACCATCGTCGTGCGGGTTGGACGGAACCTCCGCCCGCCGCCGCGCTCGTGTTTGCCTCGATTCACCCCGGAGACTCCCCGATGTCCGCCCCGATCGAGCGCCCGCGTGCGGCTCTTTTGCTTGTTGATTTTCAATTCGACTTCCTCAGCCCGCAGGGCCGGCTGCCGGTCGATGCGCAGCAGGCGCGGGCAATGCTGGTCGTGGCCAACCGCCTGATCGAGGCGTCGCCGCGGCTCGGGTATGAAGTGGCGTACGTTGGCAACGAATTCGCCCCGCGCGATTTCCCGGCTAACTGGTTCCGCAGGAACGCCGCGATCCGCGGCACGCCCGGCGCGGCGCTCGACCCGGCGCTGCGGCGGGTCCCGGGCGCGCCGTATTTCCCCAAAGGCCGTAGTGACGCCTTCAGCAACACGGGCTTGGAAGGGTTTCTGGATTCCCATGCCGTCGGGCGGCTCATCGTGGCCGGCGCCCATGCGGATGCGTGCGTGCTCCGCACGGCTCTGAGCGCGCTGCGCCGCGGGTACCAGGTGGCCGTTCCGGAAGACGCGGTCGCTGCGGCGAGCGGATCGCGCCGCGAGCGGGCGCTGGTACGCCTGCGGCGGGCGGGCGCGCGGGTGCTTCCCGCCGACGAACTTCTTGCCCACGGGCAGGCGGAAGACGGGGTCGAGGTGATGCTGTCCGCCGGCTAACAGCATGCCGACGCCGCAATATTCCGGGGTTCCGTGCGTTGCGATGGATGGACGAATGTGCCGCGGCGTGTCACACTCCGCGCGTTGGGCGCGAGCTGACATGTATTGCCCGGCTAACCCGGATCCCATTTTCGAGTAGGAGAAGGCGATGAAATCGAAGATCTTGAAAGTTGCGCTGCTGGGCATCGGCCTCGCCGCGGCGTGTTGGACCGGCACCGTGCGGGCCGAAGACCCCGCGCCCACGCCGCCCGCCAAGCCGCAGCAGGATCCGCCCGCCACGCCCCGTGTGCGGCCGGCCCCGGCGGACTTCCTCAAGACCATGAAGGCGCAGTTCGACGGCATCGGCCTTTCCGACGACCAGCAGAAAAAGATCGATGGGTTCTTCGAAGTTGCCACGCGCGAGTTGAAGGACCTGGAAGGCCGCGACGACGCCCGCCAGCAGATGGGCGACGTCTTCCGCAAGCTCAACGAAGACGTGCAGTCCGTCCTGACCGATGCGCAAAAGCAGGCGCTGCGGCAGAAGTTCCAGCAGCAGATTTTCGACCGCCTGAAGGAAACCTTCGCCAAGCCCGAGCTGAACCTCACGGATGAACAGCAGAAGAAGATCACGGATGTGATGGATGAGGCGAAGAAGAAGCTGGCCGACCTGACTGCCGGCAATGACCCGCAGCAGGACCGGCAGGCGATGTTCCAGCTCATGCGCGACACGCGCGAAAAGCTCAACGCCGTCCTCACCCCCGAGCAGCAGAAGCAAATCCCCCAATTCGGCGGTGGCCGCCGAGGACAGGGCGGTCAGCCGAACACCCCGCCCCAGTAATCCGAATGCGCTCGGCGACCAGTT
>JAQGHP010000288.1 GCA_028288775.1 Phycisphaerales bacterium
CACTGGGTGCCACAGGTCGGCGTACTCGCAGACCTGTGCTTTCTCGGCGACTTGAGAAGCACAGTTCTAGTAGAAACGCGACCTGAGTCACCCGTCCTTCCAAACTGACCCACTATCCGAGATTCGCACGCTGCCGGATCGGGAAGTCGTTGCGTGTTGGAGGTGTTGTCGCGTTCCAACAAGTCGGGAAGAGGAAGGGTTGAATACCTCGAAAAGCGCGATGGCTGCTCTGGACCTCGCTTCACCTGGTCAAGCTGGATTTATTGCTCGGCGGCGTGCGGCTTCCGATGGGAGCGCCGCTTCCGCAGGCGGATTACTACGCATTCATATCCCGCGGGGACCTGCGGCCGGACTGCCAGGTGTATCGATGGGGACTGCAGGCTCCACTTCCGATGGTTCCCATTCCACTGCGAGCGCCGGACGGGGACATCCACACGGATTTGAAAGACCGCCTTCGACATGGCGTACGCCCGCGGGCGATTCGAGCGCCGGCTGGATTACGGCAATGTTTCGTTAATCCCTGCCCCGCCGAATGATCGTCCATGGGTAGCCGAACGGGGTGGGTCCCGTGCCGACAAGAAGTGATGCGATCCCCCGCCGCTATGGGTACATCGCGGCGAAGACCGTCTCGAACATTTCCGGCGGGGGCACTGCCGCGGGCGGCGGGGCGTCTCCATACAAATAGCTGAGGTCCTCCCCCGCAAAACGCTGCGCCCGCAAACCACTTTCTTCGCCCAGCCGGATTGGGCCGAGCATTTGGAGCTTGGGCAGGCGGCTGCCGTCCGCGTCGAATGCCACGATTACCGTCGGCTCGAAAGGATCCGTCCGGCAGCACTTCACCACCACCGCGCCGCGCCCGTCCTGCAAGGTGACCTTCGCGCCGATCGGGAATGGGTGAATCAGGCTCGTGAACACGCGCATCAGAACGGGGTCGTAGCAGTTGCGCCAGGGGCCGTGACGCATTTCCCAGATCGCGCGGGCCGGGGATTTGGCCGGGCGGTAGGCGCGCGTGGACGTCGCGGCCACGAACGCATCGCAGATGCGCACGATCCGCGTGAATACGTGAAGCTTTCGTCCTTCGGTGCGGTTGGGGTAGCCGGTGGCGTCGTAATTCTCGTGGTGCGTGCGGACGACCGTCTTCACCCCGCCGGGCAGATTGTCGGGCAGCATCTCCGCGCCGCGGGCCGGGTGCTCGCGCAGCGCCTTGCGGTCTGCCTCGGTCAGCACGTAGCCCGGCTCGAGCATGTGGGCCAATTCGTACATCCCCACGTCCATGAACATCGCGCCCAGTCCCAGCGGCAGCAGGTTCAGCGCAATCGTGGGCGACAGGGGCGCCGCGCTGCTTTGCCGCACGCGCTCCTTCACCACGTAATCCCGCACCGCCGCCCCCAGCACCAGCGAAAGATAGAACACCCCGCCGGCATGCTCGGCCAGCGGCGACATCGCACCGCCTCCGTGCTGCTCGAGCAGCGCCGCCGACACCGGGTTGTCACGCAAAAACTCCAGCACCGCGATCGCTGCGGACTTCACGATTTCGAAGTTGACTCCCCCAAGCGAGGCGTGCGCGGTGAAGCGCTGCTGCACGTCCGCCATGCTTGCCGCGATGCGTTTGCGGGCGGCCTCGGCGACTTCCCGATCGCGCGAGTCGTCCTGGAACTCGGCGAGGCTGTCCAGCACCGGGTCGCCAACGCGCAGCGCCACGTCCGGGTACTTGCGCCGCATGACGGCCACGTCCTCCGACGCCAGCACCTTGCCCGCCGGCAGCATGGTCGCGCCGAACCACTCGAACGGCTCCGCCAGCCGCATCCCCGCCTGAAGATCTTCACACCCAACCAGCAGTGGCATGGTTCCCAATCTCCTCTATGCCCCGCGCCGCGACACTTCCCCGATCTTCAATCGGCCCTTACCGCGGCAAGGTTTAGAATCGTGTTCCTGTCGCATATCGCGCCCCAGTGCCGCCGCTTTTCTCGGTCCCTCCACTGACATGTGCCCTCCGCAAAGATTGCCGGCGGCATCGTGGGAATAAATAAGGCCGAGGGAAAGTCATGTCCTGCGAAGGCGGCACGATTCATCGCCGCCGCGTTTTGGGAGCCTGCCGTGTGCGCGTGAGCGCCGGTCGATTCGATGCGGCGCCGATCTTCCCCGGAGGACGCCCCATCCTCCGTTTCCCCGACCGGGCGGGAGCCTTCACGGCTCCTGCCCGCTCTTTTTACTGCGTTTCGCGCAGCCAAAGCCCGTGCGGGCTGAGCGTTTGTTTAGCTGCCCCGCTTGCGAGGCGTTTGTCTTTCGCTGGAGCGAAACGCGCCCCGCAAGCGGGGCGGCTAAACGGTGGAGATCGAGCGGGCTTTGGCAGCGCGAAACGCAGTAGCCGCCGCGGCGGTGAAAGCGTGCGCCCCCGCATTCGGGCGCGACGGACCCTCGCTAGCGCCCTTACATGGAAAATTCTGATGCGACATTGCACATTGATCGGCCTGCTGCTTTGCACACTCTCCGCAACCGCCGCCGCTGCCGGCGAACGGCCGCCGGCGGATTTGGGTTCCGCGGTGCGCGAGATCTTCGCCGCCAAATGCGTGCAGTGCCACGCGGCGACTCTCGCCCGGCCCAAAGGAAAATTTGGCTACGTCCTGGACCTCCCGCGGATCGCGTCCAACCCGAAAATGGTCGTGAAATCGGACCCTGCTCATTCCAAACTGTGGGAGGTGATCAACGCAGGCGACATGCCCCCCGACGACGCCAAGGCCGGGCCGCTGGCCGATTCACAGAAACTCGCCATTCGGGCGTGGATCGAGGCAGGCGCGCCCGCGCCCCGCGCGGCCCCGCGGCCCACCGCCGAATCGGCTGCGGTTGATGCTTCCATGGAACAAATGGTCGAACCCGATTCCGACGCGCGACCCGCCTCCCTCGTCGCACGGCTCATGCAATGGATCGGCAAGCTGCACGTGCTGGTCGTCCATTTCCCCATCGCCCTGACCGCCGCCGCCGCGGGGTTGGAATCGTGGCGCATGTTCCGCAAGTCGGCAGGCATCAGCCCCGTAGTGAGGTTCTGCATTTTCTTCGGGGCGGCGGGAGCGGTGGTCGCCGCGGCGTTGGGCTGGATCCACGCCCCCTTCAGTGGCTACGCCACGGGCACCGCCGGGGCATTGCGCCTGCACCGCTGGGCCGGCGTCGCCGCCGCGATCGGCGCGGTGATCGCCGCCGCACTCTCCGAGGCGGATGCCCACCGCGGCCGACGCACCATGATGTTTCGCGTCGCCCTCTTCGCCACCGCCCTACTCACCGGCGCCGCCGGCCATCTAGGCGGCAGCCTCGTCTACGGCGACGACTTCCTGCGTTGGTAATACCACAGGGATAGGGAAAAGAACGGGGACGCAGTTCGGGAAAATAACGGGGACGCAGTTCGTTTTCCAAAAAACGAACTGCGTCCCCGTTCTTTTCCACGTTGGTCATTTGCGACGCCGGCGCAGCGTCAGGACCGTCGCGGCGGCGAGCAGGCCGACGGACGTCGGTTCGGGGGCGGCGGTGAAGGTGACGGTGTAGGTGAACGAGTCGCCGGGGGTACCGAAGTCGGCGGTCTGGTCGGTTAGTACGGTGAGCGTCGCGCTGTGGGTGCCGGGCGACAGCGACGAAGCATTGGGCACGGATAGGAGGATGTCCGTAAAGTTCTGCTCGAAGAGCACGGTGCCGGGAACGAAACTATTGATCTGGAAATCCGAAGCTTCCGGACCGCTGAGCGTGGCGGACAACAAAGTAAGGGCGGTGAGCGTGTCGGGGATGCCCAAATCGCTCGACACGTTGATAACGTGCAACGCCTCGGGGCCGGGGGTCAGATCAATGGTTGGGGAAGGCGTGGCGGAGTAGATCGGGCCGACGACCCCGTCCAACCCGCGCGGGACGAGAACGGACGCCGAGCGCGGCGCGAAGGAGGCGACGTGCGTCCAGGTGCCCGCGGGCGCTGGGAGAGGGAACTGATATCCGAGCCCGGGCACGTAGGTTCCGACCGGCGCGGGCGTCGCCACGACGGCGTCGGTAGTGGGCACGAAGTACCCGCGCGGCGCGAGCATGGAAAATGTCGCGGACGGGTTGGGAACGAACGTGCCCGGCTGGGCATCCAGCGCGAACGTGGCGCCCGGGCTCGGCACGAAGTGGCCGGGCGTGGCGGCGGTTTGGACGCCGGCGCCGGGGGTGGGAACATAGAAGCCGGGCTGGGCGAGCGTCGGCCCGGTAGCGCCTTGGATTGGGACGAAGCTACCCGGCTGCGCCAGCGTGGGGGCAACCGCTCCAATGCTTGACACGAAGCTGCCCACCGGCGCGATCGTTTCCGATGCCGAACCGGGGCTCGGAACAAAGAACCCTGGTGACGCGGGGATGGCCGACGTTGCCGCGGGGCCGGGGGCGTAGCTGCCTGCCGACGCGGTGATCGCCGAAGTTGCGCCAGGCCCCGGCACATAAGACCCCGGCTGGGCCGCGAGCGGACCGGTGGAACCGGGAACGGAAGTGTAAAAACCGGGACTACACACCGTGAACGTCGCGCTGCCGATGGAACCGACATACGTGCCCGCCGGCGCAATCGAAGGATCAGTGGCCTGGGCGTTGGGGACAAAGAAGCCCAACGGTGCCGGCGTCGGAGCCGTGGCACCGGCAACGTTGGTGAAAAACCCCGGCTGGCAAGGGATCGCCCCGGCGGCAAGCCCGCCGTTGGGATTGTAAAACCCGGGTTGGCACAACTGCGCAAACGACGAGGGGCTGCACAGAAGCAGCGCCGCTACCGCGAACGCGGCAATCCACGACGGACGCGCACCGTCGCCAAAGCATCGACTTGAATGCATTGCATTTTCTCCTTGTGTGCCGCGATGAAGCGAGAGTCTCGCGGCAGACTCATGCGGATGGATCGGCCTGGAGAATAGCAAATACATTCGGGAAGGTCTAATAAGGATTCAATATATTCGAGCCTGCCGGCCATTATCGACGGGGAATACCGGGCAGAAGCCAGGTGCCACGGCGCGATTCCACGTTTCCGTGGCACGCCCTTCCGGGCGGCGAAGCCGCGCGACCATAAAAAAAGTCGGATCCCCTATGTTTCCGGGAATGACCAAGAAACCCACTCCTGATCGCGAATTGACGGGCGTACGTCATCAGCGGATGCTAGGCAGGATTATGAAACGCCCTTCCCTCTCGTTATCCCTCGGCCTCGTATTGACCATGGCGCTGTGGGTGCGGGCGGAGGATCGCCCCGCCGAAGCCCCGGCAGCCAAAAGTGCGGCCTCTCCTCAAACCGCGGACAACGTACCCGGCCCGCAAAAACTCCCAGCAGGCGGCGATCTGGCCGCACATGATTTCCTTTACGCCGGGGAGGCCAAGGACCGCAAGATCTTTATCCTCCGCAAGGGCCGGGTCGTCTGGTCCTATGACGACCCCGAGGGTCGCGGCGAGATCAGCGACGTGGTTCTGCTGTCCAATGGCAATGTGCTGCTCGCGCACCAGTTCGCCGTGAAACTGGTCGGGCCGGACAAGAAGGTGATCTGGAATTTCGACGCGCCAAAAGGGTGTGAAATCCACACCGCCCAGCCCATCGGCAAGGACCACGTCCTGTTCGTCCAGAACGGCGAGGCCCCCGTCCTCAAGGTCGTGAACATCGCCACCGGCGAAACCAAAACGCAGTTCCCCCTTCCCGTGCGCAATTCCAAGAGTGTCCACGGGCAGTTCCGCCACGCGAGGCTGACCGCCGAGGGAACCGTCGCCGTGGCCCACATGGATCTTGGCAAAGTCGCCGTCTACGACGCCAAGGGAAAAGAACTCTGGTCCATCGCGGCAGACAGCCCCTGGGGCGTGACGCCGCTGAAGAACGGCAACCTTCTGATTGTCGACCGCGCGGGCGTTCGCGAAGTGAACAAGGAACACGAATCGGTCTGGACGTGCAGCCGGGCAGACCTCGCGGACTATCACTTTTCCAATCTGCAGCTCGCATGGCGTCTGCCCAACGGCAACACCCTGATCAACAACTGGGTGAACCAGTGGCAAGGCCCGGTGGACAAGTCCGCCGCCCCGGTGCAGGCGCTGGAACTGACCGCCGAGAAAAAGGTCGTGTGGGCCTTGCGCTCCTGGTCCGACCCGGACCTTGGCCCCGCGACGACGCTTCAGATTCTCGATACGCCGGAAGCTCCGGAAGACGTGCGGTTTGGGGAGATCAAGTAGGAATCCCTCGATGCGCCGCGGACTCTTCACACTCCTATCCGCGCTGTCGCTGCTGCTGTTGGCTGCGACGTGCGTGATGTGGGTGCGGAGTTATCGAAACTATGACGCCTGGCTTTACGTGACGGCATACGACGACCACGGCGGGAACGCAGACCCGACGTGGATCGAGCTGCGCTTCTGCTGTGTCCGGGGTGGGGTATCAGTTGAACGGGTGAAAATGCACGGCGTTACCGGAGACGAACGAATATCGACGGCTTGGATTTACAACCCTCAACCGCAGCTTGAGCCGATCAGATTCGGTCTCTTGCGCCAACACGACTACGTTTCTGTGACGACCCGAATCTGGGTCCTCGTCGT
>JAQGHP010000289.1 GCA_028288775.1 Phycisphaerales bacterium
TATCGGGAATATCCCGGGCAGGCCGTGGCCGTTTTTGGTGGCACGGGTGGCACTTCGGTTTTCGGTATCAAGACGGAGATTGCGGGCGATCCAACACGCGGGCGCGTTTCTGCCCGGAAGTCGGTGCTCCCCTCGATAGGCTGGGTGGGCGTATTTCGATTCTCATGGAATGGTTTTCGCACAAACCGCGCCTGGGAATCAGCGGCTACTATTTTGTTCACCGCTCGACGATGCGGGCGTACCAGTGATCGCGGCATCCAATGCCGTCTTAATGTCCTCGAAGGTCGCAGTGCCCTTGACGAGAACCGTGCTCGCATTCAAGGAACGGGCGGCGTCGGCCAGCGGGCTTTCCGGGAAAGCGGTGAGTACCACAACCGGAAGCGACTGTAGCCGAAGGTACGAGCGGACCAGGTTCAGGAACGTCGGCCCGTCCATGTTGGGCATGTACAGGTCCAATAAAACCGCGTCCGGCTGGACGGCAATGACTTGAACCAACGCCTCCCGCCCGTCAGGGACACGACGCACCCGATAACCGATCTTGTCAAGGTATCGGGCCAGCGGCTCGGACGCATCTTCCGCGTCATCCACGATAAGAATGGAACGCATTTGGAGGGCCCTTAGTATAGATCAAGATCCAGGCATTGACCGCCCCGTACGGTAGCGAACGCCCTTGGCGAGACAATTAGTCGAAGCGCGCCAACATAATACCACGAGGCGTGGTTTCCAGGGAACCCTGGAATTGAAGGGCCGAGCTGGAGAGAGAAGGGGGAGCACAAGGTATACGACCATACCCCGCTGTCCCTTTGGGGGGACGGCGTCAAATCTATTGAACGCACGAAGCCTTCAGCCAGCTGATCAATTCGGTGGGTTCCACAGGCTTAATGAACAGTGCATCGGGTTTGAGCATGATCGCCGTGCCGACCGCCAGGTAGTCCTGCGTTCCCGTCTGCACGGCCACTTTGATCGGTAGATTGTTGTGCCGGACGTGTCGAAGGATTTCGACTCCGTTTCCGTCCGGCAGCGCCAAATCCAGAATCACGCAACAGCAATCCTGTAGCCGCTCGAAAGCTTCCGCCATGGTTCCGACACAGGCGGCATCGTAACCGTATTTGCGAAGCAGTTTGTTGAGCCATTCGCAGCTATCGGGATCGTCTTCCACAATTAACGTACAGCTTTTCACAGCGGTCATGGGGGGCGACTCTATCGATATGAAACGACGAGAGCAACGAGGCGTTCGCCAATGCGCATTAACATGCCATTCCACGCCCGAACATCATGTTCTCCGGCACACGCGAGCGTCCGTGCAAAACGGTCCTACTCCGCCACGCGCGTCATCTGTGAGTTGACGCATTGCCAGTGCCCATCGTGCTTGATCAGCACGTTGGTGAAGCGGTGGGTTTCGGAAATGTCGCTGCCGTCGAACGTGCCTTTCAGCTTCGACACGCCGGTAACGATTGCGGTCGTGCCGTAGACGCGGATTTTCACTTCCTCTGCCGGGAGGGCTTCGATCTTCAGCTTTCCGTCTTTGACGGCGGCGAGAATGGTGGGCTTGTCGAAGGCCTGGCCGACGGATGCTACGAGGACGAAGTCATCGGCCAACATCTCGCCCAGTGCCTTGTCGTCTGATTTGATGTACGCGTCCGCCTCCCTGGCCAGCCACTTGGATACCTCCGCGGAAGTCTTGTCGTCGGATTCAGCACCCCGCCCGACGCGCATCACAAACAGCGACGACATGGCAAGAACGACCACGAAGAGCGGAGCGAGGCGGCGCATCTGAAATCCTTTCACCAAAACTGCGACGGGCGTGTACCCAGTGCGTCCAACGCACGGCTTATACCGATGGGGTAGGCCGACTTCAATCTTATTAGGGATTTTGCAAAACCGAACGATCGATTCACTGCGTTACAGGCTGCGCAGCAATCCCCTTGAACGCAGGCACCGGGGGCAGGGGCGGGAGCGCGGCCCATTCTTCGGGCGGGGCTTTCATGCCGCAGTCGATGCAGGGGACCGTGCGATTCGGGTCGCCGCATTGGGGGCAGGCGAAGCGGTCCACGAACGCGTCGAAGCGGTGACGGCATTTTCCGCAGCGCCAGAGCGCGCCCACCGGCGGCGCGACGCGGCAGTCGGGGCAGACGAAACCGGCGTGCCGCGGGCCAGCCAGCGTGCGGCGAAGACGCCACGCCTGCCGCATGCCGGTGCAGGATTGCAGGAGGCCGAACAGCGCCGTCAGCAAAGCCCCAAGGCTCCAGAGCCGCGCCGAAATCACCAGCACCATCACGCTCACCACCACGCCGATCCCCGCGGCAATCAGCAGGCTCGGCACGCGCCCGAACGCCAGCCACATCACCCCCCGCAGAATCTGCCCGCCGTCCAGCGGATAGAACGGAAGCAGGTTGAACGCGAGCAGGACCAGGTTCATGACGATGACGAAAATCAGAAACGATTGCACGCCCTGGGAAGCGCCCATTGCGGATGCCAGATACAGGGCGGCGAACATAAGGGGGGTGAGGGCGATGTTCACCAGCGGCCCCGCGGCCATGCACCAGATCATCGCCCACGGCCGTGCCGGCGGCACGAAAAGCGCCAGCCCGCCCAGTGGCCACAGGATAATTTTTCGTGCCGTCCCCCCGACCGATTTGCATGCGAGGGCGTGCCCGAATTCGTGCAGCATCACGATCACGAACAGCGCCACGATCTCCGCGCTCAGCCACCGCGTGCTGTGGGCAAGTTTGTGGCGGAACGGGAACCACAGCGGCAGCACGAGCAGCCAGCTCCAATGCGCGCAGACGTCTATCCCAAACGCGCGAAACAGCGAGACCCCGGTGTTGAGCCGCAGTAGTTTGTGCATTTCCGATTACAGATCATAAACGAACGCGTCCGAGACCCAACATCGCCCGCTTCGGCCCCTTGACGGCTTATCGGCTATTCCATGGCAGAGCTATCGGGCCGCAGTGGCGAAAGCGGGTCCGCGGGCGGGAGGTGCCGAACATAGGCCACGGCGTCCGAAACGGTGGGGCTCACGTGAAACAGTCGGCGGGATTTGGCCTTGATGAACCGCTGCTCGATCCCATGATCGAGCATCGCGAGGAGCGGCGCAAAATAGTCGGCAATGTTGACGAGGACAATCGGCTTGTCGTGGGTGCCGAGGCTGCGGCCGACGATGATCTCAAAAATCTCCTCGAGCGTACCGAGTCCTCCCGGCAGAGTGAAGAACGCATCACCGCGTTGCTCAAGTAGTGCCTTGCGCTCGCGCATGCCGGGCGTGAAGATCAGCTCGTCGCACAGGCGGTCGGTGATGCCCTGGGCATGGAGGACCTCGGGCGTTACGCCCACGACCCGCCCGCCCGCACCGCGAGCGGCGTTGGCGAGCGCGCCCATGCAGCCGCAATCATTGCCGCCGTACACGAGCTCCCACCCCTCCCGCGCGACCGCGTCCCCCAGCTCCGCCGCGGCGTCGAAATAAACGCGATCGACATCGCGGCTCGATGAGCAGTAAACCGTCACAGCGCGAATCACGGCGACCTCCGAAACAGATGCAGCGAAGGAAATCCGAAATCCGAATCCCCGAATCCCGAATGAAATCCGAATGGCGAAATTCGAAACCTGAGAGGACCCTTCCGCGAATGGGCAAAGAAAGGCGTGAGCCACGATCGCACAAATGAACACGAATCAGACTGAATTCATTCGTGTTCATTTGTGCGATTCGTGGCTCTCCCCCAGATTTCGGGTTTCGGGGATTCGGATTTCGGATTTCCCATTCTCATGCCCTTCGGGCAAATACTCACTTCCGCGTCGTGTACCCTTTTGCCTTGAAATATTCGATCGCTTCGTCCACGCCCGAGAAAACTTTCGTCGCGGTTTCGGTGATGAAGGGCGAGGGGGAACTCTTGGCCTTCCAGACGACGTACACCTCTTTGCCGCCTTCGAAGGCGTGGTGAAGCTCGCGTTCCACGCCGCTGGAGATGGCGGGGCGGCCGGTGGGGAGCTGGGGGATCAGGCTGATGATCATGTCGGCCTGATCGACCATCTTGAAGTCCCGTGCGTAGATCTGGCCCATGATGTCGCCGCTGATTTGCGCGACGTCCGCCGTCTTGAGCGTGAGCGGGCCTTCGGCGCCTTCGACCGTGATCGTCGTGCGCCCCTCCTGCATCGCCTGGATCGCGGCGGTGTGCAGCGAGAATTCGTCAACGTCCGCCGGGTCGAAGCAGATGAAGTCCTCGTAGATCTGCCGCTTGAATGCGTCGATCTCGGCGAGCGTGTCGGGCAGGTCCATGACGTGCGTCATGGGAAAGGAGAGATAGACCTTCTTGCGCCACGTCTCGAACATCAGGCGGTACAGGGTGGGCGTGGTGAGCACGCCGCGGCCTCGGGAGATCATGAAAAACCGGCCGTGGCCCGCGATGGCGTTGGCCAGAATCTCCGTGGCCAAAAGCTCCTCCTCGCGCCACACCATGATGTCCTTGAGGGTGTGGTCGAGGTCGTGTTCGCGGAGCAGGCGCTGGTGAACGCTCTCGGCGTTGTCCACCAGTGTGACGTATGCGTCCGCCTTAAACGACCGCAACTGGTCGAAATCAAACGCGGCGAACAGTCCGTGCTTCCACCGGAAGGTCGCGTGCGTGTTGACCAGCACGTGCTCGTGCCGGTCGGCGGTGCGGAGAATTTCCTTGAACACCGCCCGCCGGAGCGTATTCAGACGGCCGATGGGAAGATTCAAAATCCTCCCCGGCGGCACGTCCGGCGCCTCCGCGTACATCATCTGCCCCACGTGGCACACCGCCAGATCATACCCCTGCGCCAGCGCATGGCCCCGCACTGCCTCCAGGTAAGGCCCCTTGTCCACTCCAACCTGCCCGGTCACGATCGCTCGCATGCGTTGCTCCAAAACGGCCGTCGATGGGATCGTAGCATATCACCCTGCGTCCGGGATGGATCGCGCGAGCCGCTGCCGCACATTCTCTGTTCATGGGAAATTAGCGAAACCCGAATAACTGAAACGTCGTGAGGGGTCGCCACAGATGGGCACGGATGAACACGGATGGGAAAGAGTTTCCCGTGTCACGTGAGATGTAGGGTGGGAGTACTCGCCCACCGTTTCCGTGGGGATGCGGTGGGCGAGTACACCCACCCTACATGCCTTTGCCGGGGGCGATCGACGTGCAAAACTTTGAGCCACGAATAAACACGAAGGGACACGGTTGAATCTCAATTCATTCGTGTCCGTTCGTGTTTATTCGTGGCTCAAGATTTCTGATCCGTGTCCGTCTGTGTCCATCTGTGGCGTCACTTCTTTCCCTGTGAACTATGCGCCGCGGATCACGAAGGGCGCGGCCATCAGCGGGATGCAGACCGTCAGCATGAATGCGACATTGGAGATAAAGTAGGGGCAAACCATCAGGCAGAGGCCGACGCTGATCGGGATGACCCGGCCGGCGTTTTTACCGTACATCAGGAAGCCCATTCCGATCGTCCCGAAGAGCAGGGAAAGCATCAGGGTTGTGGTGTCCATGCGATGATCTCCCTGCCCGGGTGCGGGCTTTACACGGTCGCGGCGGTGAACCCGAGCATCGAGTCGAAGGCCTGCTGGCCGGTGACGGTGACGTAACCGTCATCGGTCCCGTCGCTGCCGGCGCCGTCCACGCCCCAGGGATTACGCAGCACGAGGCCGGTGACAATTCCGTTCGCGTCCTTGATGACGCTGTCCACGGTGTAAGCGTGGCTGCCGATGAGCGGGGCCGCATCCGCGGGCGTGCCGATGCCCATGACGACCGACTGGTGGGCGGCCAGGTCCTGGGCAACCGTGTTGAGCAGTGACTGGGCGTTGTAGACGCGGGTGGTGGTCAGCCCGTGAACGCCGAAGGCGGCGAAGGCCTCGTCCATCCAGCCCGAGTTCATCGAGTCATAGCTGTCGGCGGTGGTGCGGATCGTGGCATAAGCCTTTTCGACGATCGCCACCCACAGCGAGCTTTCGGTGCCCAGGCTTGCGTAGGCGACCGCGCCCCAGGAAGTCGTGGGGAGCATGCCGTCAACACGGACGGTGTTGGCCACGCCGCCCTTGGTGAACTTCACTTCGAAGGTGCCGTCGCCGACCGCAATCACGTCCTTGGTGATGAGCCCCGGGTCAGTCTTGGCGATCGACGAGAGCGTGGCGAGGAACCAGCAGTCGCCGACCTGGCCCTGGCGGATGTCGTTCTCGGAAGGCCCGGCGGCGGGGAATAGCGGATCGTTGGAGAAATCCTGATAGTGCAGGCTCGCGTCCGAAAGCTTCGGCTCAGCCGCGACCGGCGGCAGCACGGGCGCCGGAGTGGGCGTGGGAGTCGGAGTCGGCGTGGGCGTAGGAGTCGGGGTCGGCGTCGGCGTCGGCGTCGGAGTAGGTGTCGGCGTTGGCGTAGGAGTCGGAGTCGGAGTGGGCGTAGGAGTCGGGGTCGGCGTCGGCGTCGGAGTCGGAGTAGGTGTCGGGGTCGGCGTCGGAGCAGGCGTCGGCGTGGGAGTCGGTGCCGGCGTGGGCTTGGGAGTCGGCTTCACCGCGGGCTTGGTGGCCGGAGCGGCATGGTGTTTCGGGGCCGCCTGTTTCTTGGGGGCCGGGGTCTTTTTCGGAGCAGGCGCCTTCTTGGGAGCCGGAGCCTTTTTCGGAGCGGCAGCTTTGTGCGGAGCGGGAGTCGTGTGGTGCGTCGAGGCGGCGGTCGTTACCTGAAAGTCGGCGGCGATCATCGCGGCGCTAGGCAGCACGCTGCCGGACAACAAGGTGCGGCTTTCAAGGGTTTCGAAGACGGCGGTTTGAATCTGGGTTGAACGACGCATGGCTCTCTTCTCCTGAATTCGCCGCCTGGCAGCGGCGTATGGGTCAGGTGAGAGATCGAATACATTTTTCGGGAAAGCAAATGACTCTGGGGAAGTTGGGCGGAATGGGAATCGGTCGCGGAAGCGTCCGATAATTTCGGGGAATTCGTGGCCTTGCCCCTTGGGGTCTGTGGATCTAACTCCCTCCTCCGGTACTCCGGGGGAGGGTTGGGGTGGGGGCGAGAAGGTTCAAAGGTCTAAGAGTTGAAGGGTTCAAGAGATTTCATGCCCCCTGTAACCATTAAACTCTTCAACCTTGAACACTCCTCGCAAGCCCCCTCCCTAACCCTCCCCCGGCGTACCGGAG
>JAQGHP010000396.1 GCA_028288775.1 Phycisphaerales bacterium
CGTGACGAGCTTGCAGGCTTCGTCTTGAAACGCGATCGAATAATGCTTCTGCCGTGCCATAACGCGGACTCCTTGGCCGGCATTCTGCCAGCCCTTCGCCGCGCCCACCATTCGTGGGGAAGGTCACAATCGAAATTCCCCTTCTTCTCCTCGGCGTCTTGGCGCCTTGGCGGTTCAACAATTTCTCACCGTTGCCCTTTCCCTAGCAGGGAGAGGGAAAATCACCGACCCTCCATCAACGCCGTCGCCGAGCGGATCGCGCCGGGCATCGCCTTCGCCACGGCGGTGTAATCGACCGCCATGAACTTTCCCTTCCCTTCGACGTCGCGCGTCGAGCACCAGGCGAATTTCGCTTCGACCAACTTCTGGCCCGCCTGTCGGGAGAGGAGAAAATCGATCAGGCGCTTCGCCGATTCCGCGTGCGGCGCGCCGGTCACCAACCCGACCGTACACGGCATCGCGAGCGTGCCGTCCTCCCCTTCGCCCTGATCCGGAAGCGTCGCGTCGAGCTTGCCGGTGTTCGCCAGTGCGTCCGCGGCATCGTCGTTGTCGCAGACGCCCAGCCAGACATCCCTTCTTGCCACCGACTCCGCCACCACCGAGTTGCCGCCCAGAAGCGTCACGCCGTTGCCGCGCAATCCCCGGAAGAATTCGTCGGCGCGGTCCTTCCCCCACAACACGTAAAGCGCCGCGACATGCCCGCCGGTCGTCCCCGCGGTGGGGCGGGCGATGGCAATTCTCCCTTTCAAATCCGCCCGCAACAAATCGCGCAAACGCGTCGGACGCACCCAATTCCCGTCCGGCGGCGTCCGCGAAACCACCGTGCGCACGCGCAGGACCGGCCCCGCCCAGCGGTGTCCCACATCCTTATATTTAGCCGGAATGTCCGCGGCGGCGGGGGAGTCGTAGGGCGCCAGCACGCCCTCGTCCGCCAAATTAATCGTGAGAAAACACTCGTTGCTCCACCACACGTCCGCCCGCGGATGCGCGCGCTCGGCCCGCAGTTTCTCCGACAGCCCGACGCTCTTGCTCGCCTCGGAATCGGTGACGAGCGTGACGTCGATGCCCGTCTCCCGCTTAAATTGCTCGACCAGCGGCCGCGCGTACGGTTCGTCCACGCTCGTGTACAACACGATCGGCCCCTTGTCCGCGTCACCGGTTGAATTCGTCTTTTTGTGGCAGCCGATCAGCGCGACGGCAAGACATGCCGCGAGCGCCGTCGTCCAAATGAGACGCCAATTCACTTCTTCCCGTGGCACGGGCGGCCCGCCCGTGTGGTTGCCGCCATGGCGGCATTTCATGGGCGGCCCGCCCATGCCACGGAAGGAGTTGCAGCCACTCGTCCGTTGCGATTCCGCCCGGCTCATGCCGCCACCCCGGAGAGGCCAACATCGAACCTGCGCCCGCCGGGCATCGGCCATTTGCCCGCTTCACGTTTGGCGTACTTCCCCAGCGCGACGCCGAAAACCAAATGCGCGCTAAGCGTGACGATCACAAACCGCGCCGTCAGCCCGATGCCGAAAAATCCCGTGTAGGGCGTGAAGAGCATCGCCAGTTCCAACCCGACGGCCAGCACGATCGCCCATAGCCAGCTTCGCCGCCCGGCGTCGCCGACCAGCGCCATGTACATCACGCCAAAGGTAATGCCGTTGGAAAGGTGATATGCCCACCCGACCACGTGCGTGAGAAGCGGGAATTGCGAATCACTCTGCTGTGCCGTGAACGGCTGGCCGAGAATCATCGCGCCGAAGCGCGGGAAGACCTTGAAGAGAGGCAGCCGCAGCCACGCCGGCCCGGTGTGATCGGCCGCGGCGATGACGAAGGGCATGCGAAAGAGGTCGTAGGCCAGCGCCGCGATTAACCCGCCCGCCGCCCCGATGACTACCGCGCGGAACAACCGCCGATCCCCTTTGGCGAAATCGAGCAGGGCCATCATCACCAGCACGGCCGTCGCGGGAAGCAGGATAAAGATCGTGAACGTCCGCATCGAGCAGAGCCCGTAGAACTCGGCCAGAAGGCACCAGATGGAAGCGGCGGCCAGCAAGAAAACAACCGCCCGGCCCGGGGGCGTCCAGCGGAGCACGGCGGGCAACGGGTTGAGCGCGGTATGCATGAAGAGGCAGAATAAGTCCGCGGCCGTGCGCGGTCCACCTCCAGCCGATGCGGAAGCCCAGCTGGAATTATGGAGGCACGCAGTAGAGCGGCCCGGGGTTCTGGTTCTGGTAGTTCGCGTATTCGTCGTGCGAGATCATCTCCGCGTGCCCGTCAAAGCACCCGATGCATGCGCCGCCCCGGCCGTGGCGCATGGTCTCGCCTTCGGTCGGGTAACTGGCGCCGTCGTTCCACCCGGACCCACCCTGCTCGTTGGCCTCCCACAGTAGAATCCCCGACGGCTTCATTCTCGCCAGCCGATACGACCAAGCGTTCGTTCCATTATTATTGACGGCGCCATTCATGAGGTAGCTGGTCAGGTTTTCGGTATCGACCGCGCTGCCGGTCGGCGAGGTGAACGGGCCGGTGTCCACGGGGCAATGATACGTGCGCAGGTCGTTCAAGTATTTCCACAGCGCGCCGGTCCTTACGAGATTGGGGTCGTTCGATGGCGCGTTCAGATAGAGCCAGCCCGGCTTGTTCGGCCCGTCCTGCGCGTTCCAATTGTTATGCGGGAGGACGCCGTCGCTGTCGACCGCGTAGCAGAGGCTGGCCTGCACGAGCTGCTTCATGTTCGCCTGACACTGTGTCATCTTCGCCATGTCAAAAACACGGCGCAATGTCGGGAACAGCAGCGACATGAGCACGGCGATAATTGCAATGACGACCAACAACTCGACCAATGTGAATCCGGGCCGGCGGGAAGAAAGGCGAATGCCATTTTGCATCATTTGCGAACTCCGCAAAAGGAACCCTTCCCTATAAGACACGGATGACCATATCAACAGCCTCGCCTGCCAACAAGCCAAACCCGGCCGTTCGGAAGATACATAACTCTCTGATATGGCCGTCCGACCGCTGCCCGTGACACCCCGCAGGTCTGCCGAAGGCCGCATCCGTAAAAAAAGAGGTCAGATTGTCCAAGGTTTCGGTTGTAGGGTTCGTACAGCACACACTTTACGCCCCCGCACGGAATTTACTTAAACATGGGATGGACAAGCATCGCCGCCTATGCTAGTTTAGGGTTGGTAAGTTAGACGAACGAGTCTCGGTACGAGTACTGTCTTTTTGCAGAACCCCGCACCTGCTCTCTCGCCCTCCTACCTTCCGGGCCGGAACGACGGCCCCTTTCAGCCCCACCCAGAAAGCAAAAACCGGGTGGAACGGCCCAGATTTAGGAGATCTCAATGGGCAGCAAGTTATACGTCGGGAACCTGAGCTACAACGCGACGAGCTCAGACCTGGAGCAGTTGTTCGGACAGCACGGCACCGTGCAGTCCGCCGAAGTCATTGCCGACCGCGAAACCGGTCGCAGCAAGGGTTTCGGATTCGTGCAGATGGGTTCTGATTCCGAAGCACAGGCGGCGATCGCCGCCCTCAACGGCCAGGAGCATGACGGCCGCGCCCTCACCGTCAACGAAGCCAAGCCCCGCGAAGACCGCCCCCGTGGCGGTGGCGGCGGCGGCGGTGGTGGCCGTGGCGGCTACGGCGGTGGTGGCAGCGGCGGCGGTGGCCGCGGCGGGTACGGCGGTGGTGGTGGCGGG
>JAQGHP010000400.1 GCA_028288775.1 Phycisphaerales bacterium
GCGTCGTCGTTGCGGATGGTCGCGTGAGTGCTGGGTTAGTGCAGAGTGCAGAATACAGAGAGCGCCCGAATTTTCACTCTGCACTCTTCATTCTGCACTCTGCACTTGCCCCTATTCCCCTTCCTCCGGCTCCCATTCCGTCAGCATCTTTTCCGCGATGGCGGGGGGGATGTAGCCGGCGGGGAAGAAGATCGCGAGCTGGTTGTCCCAAGCCATGATGATGCGGCCGCCGGGGTCGAGCCAGATGCGGGTGGGGTGATCGACGGTGGGGATGTTGTGGGTGAAGACTTTTTCCACCTTGAACGGCTGCGCCGCGCCGGGCGTTGGCTTGATGCGTACCACGCGGCCGGGCTGGTTGAAGAGGAACAGCCTGCCCTCTTCCGTGCGGATGAGCGTCGCCGGGCCGGGGCCATTCGCGGTGGGAGGAAGTGTCCAGGTCGCTTCCTTGCCTGATCGAGTGACGACTCGAAGATCGGTCAGGCCGCCGAAATAGTGATTGCCTTCGTGGTCGATCAGCAGGAGCGACGGATCGACGGGGGCGGTGGCGGGAGTGGTCGCGGGAACGGCGTCGGTGGTGGGGCCGGGCTCGGACGCGTGTGTCGTTGCGGGTGCGGTGGCGGTGGTGCTTGTCGCCGACGGTTCGGTAATGGGCGGAACCTGATCCGCACGGGTGAAGACCTCTTCCTTCTCATCGACAAGCTGCCAGCCCTCTTCATGCAGGGCATAGGCGCTGGCGCGCTTGGTGACGGGCCAGCCCGCTTTGTCCCAGCCGACCGTCTCGGCGGTCTTAAAGACCCAGACCGGCAGGCGGGGCGTTGGGTCAGGGAGCGTGGGATCGACGATTAGCGTGGCCTCTCCAGCGTCGGACGGGGCCGTGGCCGGCTCAGGGGAGGTGGAGGGGAGCGTCGCCGGTCCGGTTGTCACGGTCGATGCGCCTGCCGCGGGCTTCTTAAAGACCCATCGGCCCCGGCGATCCGTCCCCACAAACTCGCTGAATGCGTGCTCGCTCTTGCGGAGGAGCGTGACGAAGCCGTTGCCCACGAATCGACGGGGGCCGCGCACGTCGTTGGTAACGATCCAGTCGTTTCCCATCGCGTAGAGCCTGGACTTGCCTGCGATAAGATCCTCGGTCAAAGCCGGCGGCAGCAGCTCGATCGCGCGGCCGGGGCGAATGCTGATCCACGCGGGGGCGCGGAAGTCGGGACCGGCGTCGGGGTCTTGGAGGTTGGGGATGGAGACGCCGTGCTCGGCGTAGAAGACCGTGCCGCCGTCGGCCAGCCTCGCGGCCAGCTTCAGCGATTTGTCACCGGTCAGCGCCATGCCGTTGAGGGTGGGGACGGCCTTTTGCTTGAGCAGCTGCCGCAGGCGGGCCTGGGCCTCGGGGGGCTGATCGTTCATGAGCTTTTCAAGGATGGGCCAGATCCCCGACCCGTACTGTGAAAGCTGGTCATAGGCTTCCTTGCGCTTTTTATCATCCGCCTCGGAGAGGGCATCGACCAATTTGGCGATCTGCTCCTCGTTGACGGCGGCGTGGGCGAGCGTGTTGAAGCCGACCTGCACCGCGCCCGCGTCGTTAACACTCATCACCAAAACGGTGCCGTCGAGCAGGGGGACCAGGTGCAAGATTTTTTCCGGCCAGCCGGAATCGGGGGAGAGGTCGGTCCATTTCCCGCCCTCCTTCGCGTCCACATAATGGCCCGCACCCCGGCTGCCGATGAGGCCGTTTTCCCACGGAATCCACGCCGTCAATCCTTCCGCGTCGAGCAGCACGCGCGGCTCGGCGAGCTTGCGCCCCGGGCCAATACCGGCGGCAGGCGCAGGGGAGGCGAGTTCGTGGTACGACTCCGAAACGTCAGGCGCGAATCGGAATACCGAAACACCGGAAGCCGACGGCACCACGACCTTTTCATTCCATGCCAGCGCGTGTTCCCAGTGGTAGTCACGCCGGGCCGGCAGAAGCCGCCGACCGAACGCGGTGGAGACGACCTCGTATGAGCCGTCTGGCTTCGCGCAAACCATATAGGGGGGCCAGATGCCGACGTTGTCGGGCATCCAGTGAACGAACACCACCCGCTCACGCAGGACGTGGGCGTCCACGTCCTGCTTGTCGTCGACGGCATCCTTCAGCACGCGCTCGGTGGGGGCGGCGTCCGGGCGCGTAATCCACAGCTCCTGTCGGGGGATGCCGCTCAGGTAGACCGGTTCGTGCAACACGAGATGGGCGGCCTGCGAAATGTCCAGCGGCACCGCTAGCGGCTGGGTCGTCGGGAAATCAGGATAGGCGGCGCGAACAATATCGAGCACCGAGCGAGGAATGACCGGCTCCGCCGGAGACGTCGCCAGCGCGGTCGAGCCCGGCTTGGAAGCGGGCACGGGAATAGTCGCGGGCGTCCCGCCGACGGTCACAGGCTTATGGCGGGCTGACCAGGCTTGGTAGCCGAGCGCCGCAGCGATCAGCCCGGCCAGCAGCACGCCCGCCGCCAGGAGTTTTCCCAAGCCATGTGACATTCGCGCCATATTGATTCCCTGAAAGCGAACGGAAGCGAGAATCTACCACAAACCCGCGTCTGCGGAAGCAGCGGCCGCCGGGCACAATCTCCGCACGAAATCGATACAAGGGGGCTAGTGAAGTCTATAAGATTGATTGGGCCCACCGAGCGCGGATCGAGACGGCGGATATTTATGCGACGAGTGCCGGGTCCGGTGGGAGACGCAGCTTTGTATCCGTCCCCCTGGGACATACCTGAATGGAAGAACGATGAGTAGTACCACCAACCCCGTGGCCAAACGCCGCGTGCTGATCGTCGAAGACGACACGCTCGTGGGCATGGGCCTTCGCGCGCATCTGGAAAAGCTCGGGCACGAAGTGATCGCGCAGGCCTCCACCGCCGCCGAGGCCCAGGCGTTCTATCGCGACAAGCACCCCGACATCGTCCTGATGGACATCCGCCTGAACGGCGTCGACGGGATTGATTTGGCCGGCGTGCTCCTCAAGGAGCGCCGCGCGCCGATGATCGTCATCTCCGCTTTCAGTGACAAAGAGCTGATCGAGCGCGCGAGCCTCGCCGGCGTGTTTGGCTATTTGATCAAGCCCGTCAGTGCAGAAAGCCTTCAGGCCCAGATCGAAGTGGCGGTGCGGCGTTTCGACGAGCATGAGAAACTGCTCGCCGAGAAGGAGCAGCTCGCCCAAACCCTTGAAACGCGCAAGCTGGTGGAACGCGCCAAGGGCGTGTTCATGAAGCGTCTGAACCTCGACGAAGCTGAGGCCCACAAGCGGCTGCAACAGGAGAGCCAGAAACGCCGCATCAGCCTGGCCGACCTTGCCAAAAAGATAATAGAATCGGAAGAGCTGCTCGGCGGCTGATTGCCGGCCGCCCCCGCCCCGGGCGGGGCGCAGGCGGGCTCCGAGGAAAATGGTTTCTACGCCGCGCGGGCTCCGGTGCCGCCTATTGGGGGGGCACGGACGGCGGAGCGCCGGCCGGGGCCGGCTGATAGCCCAATTTCTTCAACTCTTCAATGAGCTTTTCCTGATACCACGGATCGAGCACCATGTACCCATCGCGGGTGACGAGCTGATGGTTCGGGTTGATCGTGTATTTGACGAGGCGGCCATCCTGGATGTCGATCACCCCGATGACGTCTTTGGATTCCTGCTGTTCCACGGGAACGTGAACGCGCTTGTCCAGCACAAGGAGCTGACCCGTGCCGCCGCTTTGAGCCGCGGCCATGAGTCCCGGGTTCCTAGGCGCGTGGATCGCGAGCACGTTGTGCAGGAACTGAACGAACGCCCGATTGGGGACGAAGGATTCGGGAGACACGTCCGTCGCGCCCGGGGCGATTTCTCCGATAACGGCTTCGTCGCGCAGTCCGCCCAATTCCTGAACTTCCTGCGGGCTAAGCGGCGATAGGATGGTGTGCTCGGGCTGGCCGTTAAGGGCCGCCGACTTGTAAACGTAAAAAGGGACGCGCGGCGCTGGGTTCATAGGTTGGTCCTTTGCTCACTGTGCCGTTGCATGAATGAACGAGTCGCCCCCATCATAAGCAACGGGGTGGGCCGGAAAAAGTCGCGGGCCGCCGGCCGGTGAGCCCGCCACAGGGCCGCATCGTCCCCTAAACGTCGGCGTTTGCGCGGTGCGACATGAGCGCGGCCGCAGGACTGATCCGAACGCGGCACGCTGGCAGGCCACCCGCCGGGCCGGTAGCTTAGGGAGAATGATCACGTCGCGAATGATTTTCAACTTGGCGCCCCTCGCCTTCGCGCTGATTCTCCATGTGACGCCCGCGACGACATTCGCGGACCACTTTGCCGTATCACTTGAGGTATCAGACGGGAAGGCCAGGCAGGCCGCCGGGACGGAAAGCGACCCGCCTAAGGATCCGGCAGTCGCGCCGCGGCCCGTGTTCAACGCCCCGGCGGACGCACAGCTTGCCGCGACGTGGAAAATCACCGCTACCGGCAAGGAGCCACTGAAGGACGTGCTGGTGCATTTCTATGTGGTGCGGATCGCCCGCGCGGGCCAGGCCCCGCCGCCACTGGAGCCCAGGGACGTGGTACTGGAGAGCGCGCTGACGATGGATTTCGACCCCAAGACCGGCACGGGCGCCACACTGAAATTCCGCGTCCCGCAGCCGGGCACGTATCTCGTGCGGATCGAAACGCAGGGGGGCTCGGAAAAGAAAACCCACGAGCATTTCGCGGCGATCGATGTGGTGGTGAAATGAAACGTGAAACGTGAAGACGTGAAACGTGATAAGTACATAGGCTCGGAGGACTGCTATGAACATTCGGGCGCAACTGCCATGGGTCGTCGGCGCGTTTGTGGCGGCGGGATTATTTGCAGCGAAGGCGAGGGCGGAGCATTTTCAGATCGAGCTGTCGGTGACATCGCCCAACGACAAGGCGACCGCGGGTGCGGACACCTCGCCCCCGGCCCAGGGGCACAGGCCCCGGCCGGTCTGCCATGCCAAGGCGGGCGAGCCGCTGGTATTGCAATTTTTCTTCACCAGCAATTTCCCGCACAATACGATTAAGAACGTGAAAGTCCGCTACTACGTGGCGGCCGAGGAGAAGACTGGCCAATCCGCCGTCCCACCGCGCGGCGACGCTCCGGCGGCCGAGGGGGAGTTCACGATGGACTTCAAGCCGGAGACGGGGAAAGTCGGACTCCGCCAAAAGATGCAGCTAGAGAAGAAGGGCGTGTATCTCGTGCGGGTGGAGTCCGACAACAGCGACAACGACCACGAGCATTTCGCGGCGATTGACCTAGTGATTGAATGATTTCCGTCAGTTGTAGGGCGGGCGTACTCGCCCACCTTGGATTTCAGCCGACGGTTTATCGAACACGGTGGGCG
>JAQGHP010000767.1 GCA_028288775.1 Phycisphaerales bacterium
CTCTCCGGTCTCCAAATAGTTGCGAAGCCCCGCTTCGTGTGCCGCGTGATAGGCCGGCGGCATGAGCACCTTCACGTTCTGCCCGATCAACTCGTCGGCCGCGTAACCGAACGCCGCCTGTGCGGCGGGATTGAGCCATTCGATGTTGCCCTTTTCGTCGATGGTAAGCATTCCGTCCACGGCCGTGTTCACGATCGCGGTCATGCGCGCTTCGATTTCCCGCTGCGCCGCCCCGGGGCGCACGGGCCTGACGGCGCTCGTCGATTCCACGCTTCCCGAGTAATGCTGCCGCCCCGAATGCGCGCGGGGATTGGTGGTTGGCTCAATTGGTGGAGGCGCCGTCGGTGGAATCGCTTGGGAGTCCCTCATGAGAATGCTCCATCGCGTAAGTCAAATATGTGTGCCCGCGTTTCATTGTAACCGCCCCTGCTCGTGATTTGATCCCTGATGCGCGAGTTTTTTCGGTAGTCCCGCTAAGGTGTTGCGACGGGCGCGGCCACAAGAATCGGACGGGGCCGAAGCTTCCGTCCAATCTCTACAGCAATTTTTTGTTTCGCGTGTGTCTGGTGCGTTACCTCGTGGACGGGGCCGCCACACGCGCTCCGGCCTGGCGCATGGTCGCTCGTGTCGAGAATGGAGAAGTCCCGGCAGACGCCGTACTCCCACGCGTAGCAATTTCGTTCGGATGGAATACTTTGAGAAATGTTGGAAGCGCGCTGGATGGGTTCAGCGCTTGCGACGGGAAAGCAGTCCAGCCGCGGCGACCGCGACCAGGCTCAGTCCCGCAGGCTCGGGAACGGGGCTGGCGGCGGGGGCCTGAACCGCCGCCGTCTGGGGCTTATTATGGATCGGAAGGATCTGTTCGACGGAGACGTCCGATGCGGGAGTGATCCGATCCTCCGCCACGCTCAGGCTGTCATCCAGCGAACGCCTCAACGGACGACCGATCAGCACTTCCAATGCCCCGCTCAGCGCGGATGAATCTGCGGTGGCAACCTGCCCGCAGTTCCAGGGAGACACGAGGTCGCCCAAGTCCATCAATAACCTCGAAGCCGCGAGCGAACCCAAATTCTCCAAGACCATCTGCCCGGCGTTGGGATTGGCCGAAAGACTCCGCTCGAACCGCAGGTCCTGCGACGCCATCTCCGGGCGATAGACGATGCGCGAAGACGGCTGGTCATCCGTGATAAATGTGGAAGCTGCGATCCCCGCGACTGGGCGCGTCATGGTCGAGTGAAAACGGGCGATTGGGCTCGCGCCATAAATCGTCGGGTAAATCGTGTAGCAGCTTTCCATACCGCGGCCGCGCAAGGGGCTGCTCGTCGCCGCTGCGGACTCAAAGCCATCGGGAATCGCGGGCATCCGGCTGCCCGTGATATCGCCGCCGCTCCAGCTTTCCCAACGCGCCGCCGCGATCGGGCCGCCGACGATCAGGCTGGGGGTGCCTTCAATTGTTCGGACAAAAGCGGCCGACTGCGCCCGGCTCGTGGCGATGATGGCACTGTCAACCGAAAGCGCCGTGAGCAGGGCCGCCTGGCCTTGCGGGCCTTCGGAGACATACACATGGCCGGACGAACCCACCGCCACATAGAGCGGCGATTGGGGCTGGCCCGCTGCGGTTCCGGCGGCGTCGTACGGATTGGAATAGGTGATGTGGGCGTGAACTGAAGGTGCGAACGCGGCCGCAACGGCGAATGCCGCGGAGCAAACCGCAAGTCGAGCATCACATACGAGCTTTGAGCAACACATCGCCAGCCGCTCCTTTTTACCCTGCACTATTTGCCATGTTAGCGTAATCCTCTTCCGGGCTCAACTAGATTTTAGTATCCCAGCCCGACTGGGCATTTGCACAAGTGAACTTCCGATCCGCGGCCAGCACCTTCATAGCAAAGGAAGAGCCCGCCGCCGCTTTTCCCGATGGTTCGTTCCCGACATTGTTTCGTAACTTGAAGCAGCCGAAGGCATACCCGATCGAGACCGCCGCGGAGGCGATAGATAGAATGGCCGCACAAAGCGCCTCAATCCCCCAGAGTCACCCCCCGGTCATTCAGACCGACATCCCGGCTCGCATGGACGCGCTGCCGTGGAGTCGTTGGCACACGTTTATTGTCGTCGCGCTGGGCATTACCTGGATGCTCGACGGACTGGAGGTCACGCTCGCCGGGGCGGTGGGAAGCACGCTGAAAGACCCGCGCGCCCTGCACCTGAGCGACTGGCAGGTGGGCCTGTCCGCCAGCGCGTACCTCGCCGGGGCGGTCGTGGGCGCGCTCGTCTTCGGCTACGCGACCGACCGCTTCGGCCGGCGCAAGCTGTTCTTCATCACGCTGCTTGTCTACGTCGCCGCCACCGCGGCGACCGCATTCGCGTGGAACGCGTGGAGCTATTTTCTCTTCCGCGCCCTCACGGGCGCAGGCATCGGCGGGGAATACTCGGCCATCAACTCCGCCATCGACGAACTGATCCCAGCCCGCGTCCGCGGGCACGTCGATCTCCTCATTAACGCCACGTTCTGGCTGGGCGCGGCGCTCGGGTCGGGGGCCACGGCGCTCCTGCTGAACCCCGCCTACTTCCCGGTGTCCATGGGCTGGCGCTTCGCCTTCGGCATCGGCGCGGTGCTTGGGCTGGGAATTCTTTTCCTCCGTGAGGCGGTGCCCGAGAGTCCGCGGTGGCTGATGATCCACGGACGCAAGGCCGAAGCCGACAAGATCGTCGAAGCGGTGGAAGCCAAAGTCGCCCAGAGCAACCCGCAAAAGCCCGCGCCCGCACACAGTGTCACCATCATTCACCCGCGCGACCACACGCCCTGGAAACAGATCGCGCAAACTCTGCTCGTCGAGCATCGCACGCGCTCGTTGCTCGGGCTCACGCTCATGGTCGCGCAGGCATTTTTCTACAACGCGATTTTTTTCACCTATGCGATCGTCCTCAGCAAGTTCTACGGCGTGCCGCCGGGCAGGGTGAGTTACTATTTGTTCCCATTCGCGCTGGGGAATGTCCTGGGCCCGGTCGTACTCGGCAGGCTGTTTGATGTGGTCGGCCGCAGGAAGATGATCGCCGGCACTTATGCGCTCTCGGGCCTGCTACTGGCGGCGACGGGCTTTCTTTTCGAGCGTCATCTGCTCACCGCCGCGACACAAACGATCGCATGGTCGGCGATTTTTTTCGTCGCCTCCTGTGCCGCGAGTTCGGCGTACTTGACGGTGAGCGAGATTTTTCCGCTGGAGCTGCGCGGGATGGCGATCGCGATTTTCTACGCGCTGGGCACGCTGGCGGGCGGCGTGGGGGCGCCCGCCCTTTTCGGGCGGTTGATCGGGTCCGGGTCGCGCGAGCATTTGCTATGGGGCTACCTCCTGGGCGCCGCGCTGATGCTGATTGCCGCAGGTGTGGAAATGATCTTCGGTGTAAAGGCGGAACGTCAGTCGCTGGAGGCCATCGCTCCGCCGCTCTCCAGCAGAGCGCCCGCCCCTGCGTAATACGACTGACAAACTCCGCGCAGCTTGCCGGGCGTGGACGTGGCCGCATGGGAATCTTCCAAAATCCCTCTCTCCACAATCGCAAGAGCGTGGCAAGCTATACTGCTCGCGGCTGTTCGTTGCCCATCCCGTGCCGCGCCGGCTTTTAAGAATGGATCCCTCATGGACGGTTTGAACCGCTGGATTGACGCACTGGAAAACCGCCGCCTCCTGAGCCACGCGCCGCACGCGCCCAAGCACGCCAGCCATAAACCCGCCCCCGCGGTACACGTCCCGATGGACACCAAAGGGGTGATCCATCTCGTCGCTCCGTCCGGCAACGCCGTGATCCGCATCCTGCGCGACGCCGCACACCCGGCGACTCTGGACCTCTCGGTCAACGGCACTGTCTCCACCCTGGGCGACGTCGCGTCGATCAAGGGAATCGAAGTCAAAGCCGGCCCGGGAAACGACGACATCGAAATCGTCGAGCTCAATGGCGCGATCGCCATCCCCATGACGCTCCTGGGCGGCGCGGGAAACGACACGCTCGTGGGCGGATCGGGCAACGATCTGCTCGACGCGGGCGCAGGCAAAAACGTTCTCTCCGGACAGGCGGGCGACGATACCCTCGTCGGCGGCCCCGGGATCGACACGCTTCTGGGCGGGACCGGCCACAATACCGTCATCGAATCCACCGGCACCTACACCGTCCCCCTCGACGGCGGCTCCGAGACGCCGGGCAGCGTCACCATCATTCATTCGCCCTCGCCCGCGGACGGCAAATCGGATTCCCCCACGCCTTCCTCCAAGCATCACAAGAAGGAGCATGACCCCAAGCACGGCGAAAAAGCCAAGCCCCACTAATGCCGCCCAGCTTGGACGCAGCGGCCCGCTTCAGTAGCCAGTCGTCATCGGTCCATCCCGCCTAACGGCGCTGTCCTCCGCGGATTTTCTCGCCGTTCCGATTTCGCGTGTAAAAGCGCATTTTTTCTCCCCGCCCGCGCGTAACGCTCGGCCTACAATATTTCGACCGATGTCCATGCGTCCGCCACGCCAGGGGCGTGGGGCCTTTATCCGCAAAAGGGTGCCCCGAATATATTGCGAGGCGGAGCCCATTGACCACAAGCTCGAAGTTGCAGCCGCACCACTGAAGGAACACCCATGCTAAGCCCCGGCGACCACGCCCCGTCGTTTGTTGTCCCAAGTAGCGCCGGCCCACGCGGATCGCTTGACGCGGCGGCCGGGCATTATGTGGTTCTGACTTTCTTCGGGACGGCGGCTGATCCCATCGGCCGCCAGGTTTTGGCGGACATCACTAAAATCCAATCGCGCCTCGCGCCGCTCAATGCCGTGTTTTGCGGAGTCAGCGCAGATCCCAATGACCAGCAGACCGGCCGCGTCGCGCAACAATATCCTGATGTGATGTATTTTTGGGATTTTGATCTCGCCGTGAGCAAGGCGTACGGCGCTGCGTCGCCCGATGGGACGCAATTCCTGCGGCACACGGTGATTCTCGACCTCGCCCGCCGTACGCGCGCCGTGCTGCCCTTCGGCGATAACGTGGAGAACCACATCGCGACGCTCCTGGGTGTGCTCGAGGGGTTGCCGCGGATTGAGGCCATTGTGGAGTTCGCGCCGGTGCTGTTCATCCCATTCGTTTTCGAACAGGATTTTTGCCGGCACCTGATCTCCGTCTACGAGCAAAACGGCGGACAGGACCTGGGCGCGCTGAGCGAATCGAACGGCAAGACCGTTCGCGTACACGACCGGAAGATCAAGAGCCGCCTGGATTACACGATTGTGGACCGGCCGACGATCGCCGCGGTGCAGTCGCGGCTCATCCGCCGCGTCGCGCCGGTGATCAAAGGCGCATTCCAGTTCGAGGCGACTCGCATCGAGCGGCACATCATCGCGCGCTACGACGCCGAGGAGGGCGGGCATTTCAGTTCCCATCGCGACGACAACACCAGGGGCTCGGCTCACCGCCGCTTTGCGGTCACCATCAACCTCAACGCCAACGACTACGAGGGGGGCGACCTCCGCTTCCCCGAGTTCGGCTACCGCACCTACCGCGGGAACACGGGGGCGGCGATCGTCTTTTCCTGTTCGTTGCTCCACGAAGTGAGGCCCGTCACACGCGGCCGCCGCTACGCGTTCCTGCCATTTCTCTATGACGAACAAGCGGCTCGGGTCCGCGTTGCCAACCAGCAATTCGTCGGCGCGGACATGCAGATGGCGGATGACCGCCTGGCCGGCTGACAGAGCACATAATCGCTACTGAAAATAAATTCGCATTGCCCTGAGAATTCGGTGGCAGACGGGCGCTCGTTCGCTACTTTGCATGCGCGGATTGCGGGCTGGTTAAAGGGTTGAAGTCACTCCCGCATTCGTCTCGGGATGAGGGCTCATTTTTTTCGGCCTTCATCTTCTCTTTAGCATCAACTCGGTGAGATGTCCGCCGCATTCTGGCGCCGGCGAGTGCTGCGCGTTCCGTGAGGAAGGCGCGGTCGCACCGGCGCTGGGCGCAGCGCCGGGCTCTCTCGTTCCTTTGAAAGGAGGGCCAGTCCGTATGCCTCCGTCGATGCCGACATGAAAGTGGAATCGTTTGTCAACGTGGCCCTACACCCTGGAGCAAACATGCGATCGACTTACTGGATAATCCGTGCCCATACGCCATCGACACACGCCGCGCGGAATCGTTCGAAGCGGCGAGATTCTCCGACACGCGGGTTCAGTGTTGTGGAGGCGCTCGAAACGCGCGTGCATTTCTCCTCGACGGTCGAATCCGCGAATGGATCGGGAAACAACGTCGCGAACCCCACGTGGGGGACGTCGGGCACGGACCTGATCCGCCTCGCCGCCGCGGCTTATGCCAACGGGGTCAACTCGCCCGCGCTGGCCGGGGATCTCAGCGCGCGGGCCATTAGCAACCTCCTTAACAATCAGGCCAACCCGGCCGACCCGTCGCAGGACGTGCAGACGGTTGATGCAAAGAGCCTTTCGGATTTCGGATACGCATTCGGCCAGTTCATCGACCATGACCTCGATCACACGCCCGACGGCGGCGCGTCCTTCCCGATCCCGGTGGCCACGGGCGATCCGATCGGCCCAAGCTCCCTGCCCTTCACGCGATCGCAGACCGACCCGACTACCGGCACCAGCACGGCCAATCCCCTCCAGCAAGTCACCACCGTGACGTCGTACCTCGACTTGTCGCAGGTCTACGGCTCCAGCCAGACCGTTGCGGACGCCCTGCGGACGTTCAAGGGCGGCTTGCTCAAGACCAGCCCGGGGAACATGCTCCCGTATGACAACACCACGTACTTCACTGCGGCGCAAATCGCCGCGTTGAACATGGCCAACGACGCCCAGGCCGTGCCGCAAAGCCAGCTCTTTGCCACGGGGGACGTACGCGGCAACGAGAACGTCGAGCTGACGGCGCTCCAAACCCTGTTCCTCCGCAACCACAACCGCATCGCTCAAACATTGCAAAAGGCGCATCCGAAGTGGACGGATGAACAGCTCTACCAGGAGGCGCGCAAGCTCAACATCGCGCAGTACCAGAGCAACGTCTACAACGGGTGGATTCCCGCGGTGCTGGGGGGCAACGCGCTTCCCGCCTATTCGGGGTACAAGCCCGGCGTAAACGCGACGATCTCGAACGAGTTCGCGACAGTCGCCTTCCGGTTCGGCCACAGCCTGCTGTCGAGCAATATCGAACGCGCGACCAATCAGGGGACCGACATCGCGGACGTCAACCCGGACGGCTCGGCGATCCCGCTGTCCCTGGACTTCTTCGACCCGAACATTCTGAACCCCAAAGGCGTGCTTGACCCGCTCACCGGCCACACTTCCTCGGACATCGGAGCGATCCTGAAGGGCGACGCCGACGGCGTATCGCAGGCCACCGACCTGCTCGCGATCAACGACGTCCGCAACTTGCTCTTCGGCAATGGCGGGTTGGGAGGCGAAGACCTCATGGCCCGCGACGTCCAGCGCGATCGCGACAACGGCATCCCCAACTACAACACCCTGCGCGTTGCCATGGGGCTGCCCGCCGTCACTAGTTTTTCGCAGATCACTACGGACGTGAAGGTTCAGCAGGCGCTCGCGCAGGCTTATCCGGGCGGCGTGAATACGATCGACGCGTTCGAGGGCGGCCTCGCCGAGGACCACGTCCGCGGCTCAGACGTCGGACCGCTCTTCCAGGCGGTCATGGTTGACCAATTCACCCGCCTCCGTAACGGCGACCGCTTCTACTACCGAAATGAGCACCTGAGCACCGAGGAGCAAAACATCCTGCGGCAGGGCAACACGCTCGCCAAAGTCATCGAAGCAAATACAACCATCACCAACCTCCAGAGCGACGTGTTCTACTTCCGCGCGTCCATCAGCGGCACCGTGATGGTCGGCTTGCCCACCGGCACGAGCCCGGGCGCTGTGCCCGGCGGATCGTTCGATTCAATGCCGCAAATGACGCTTCAGTTGCAAGACATGAGCGGAGACGTCCTCGCGACGACAAAAACCGATGGCCGGGGCCACTACCAATTTAATCAGCTCAGCGGGCCGGCGGGGAATCCGAATCTCGCCTCCGGTGTGAGCGCCGTAGGGGAGTACAAGGTGGTTTTGGTATTGCCGTCGGGCATGCGGCAGACGTCTCCGAGCCTCAGCCCCGTCGTCGTCGCCAGCGGCGACACCAACGTACAGGGCGAAAACTTCACCGTCAGCCTGCCACTGGTTCATCACCACGGCTGGCTGGCCGTCGCACCGTAACAGGTTTGATTTGCCTGGTAACTTCAGAGTCGGCCCGGTCGGAGCGCCGCTCCGTCGTGCTCCCTCTCCCTCGTACTCGGGGGAGAGGGGACCGGAGCGGGCCTTCAGCCCGACCGGGCGACACGCCCCGGCTCTGAACACCTGCACGGCGCTTTGGGTTGGGTGCATCACAAGGCCGTTGCTCACGCACTTGCCGGGAAAAATTTGCTTGCACCGGCTGGGTGCCGTGGGTATCTTTGCACTATAAAGTAATTAATAGTCATAAGGGCGTGTTCCGATAACCTTGGAGTGAAGGACATTGTGGGTCTGCGGGGCGGTTTGCCGGCAAAAAGTTCTGTGGCTTATGGCCGTGGGTACCGATAGTTGCCAATACCGGTACGAGCGTTGCGGCCGGATTGTGTTGCAGGAATAGGGTTCCCCTTGCATTATTCCCCGGGCAAAATAGAGTACCCGAGGCCGGTTAGAAGCTTAGGACGGGGATATCCAGGGAAAGGAGCGCGCCTTGCGTTTTCCGCTTGACACCATGAACGCTGCCAAGGACCAATCGATTGCCGCGAGTTCTTTGACGGAGGGCGCGCCGGGCAAGGCCGCCGACCGCAAACGCCGTGGAGTCATTACCTTACTCAAGTGTTGCGCCGCTCTCACCGTGCCCGCGATAGCCGGGTGCGACACGCGCGGGTTTTTCGATCCCACGGAGATGGTTCGCGGCGGGCATCCGAACGAACCGCTCATGATCCCGATCCTTAATCACGTCGATCCGACCATTGAGGAGAACAACAACGAATTCGTCACCGCGACCGATCCGACCGCCGAGGACCTGGTCAGCTCGACCAACGACTACCGGATCGGCCGCAACGATCTTCTCAGTATTTCGATTTCCGACCTGGTCGGCCCCGGGCAGGAGACGGTAAAGACCGCGCGGGTGACCGAGAGCGGGAATATCAGTTTGCCGTATTTGGGCCCGGTGCATGCCGAGGGCCTTACGGAAATTGAGCTGGAACAAGCGATTGTGCAGGCCTACCGCGACGCGAACCTGATCCAGAACGCGACAGTCACGGTAACGGTGGTCGAGGCCCGCGGCCGGACGGTCGAAATCCTTGGCGCGGTAAATCAGCCGGGCCAATACGCGATCCTCGACCCGGATTTCCGCCTCCTGGACGCACTGGTTCTCGCCCGCGATACGACGTCGCCGCTGGTGGAATACGCGTATGTGATTCGGAAATCGGAAACCCCGCGCCCGGCAGGGGGGCCAAGTCACCCCAAGCCGCTGCCCGCCGGCCGCGCGCCCGCTTCGGCGCCCGCACCGGATGACCTCGCTCCCAAGTCCGACGCCGGCCTGCCCGGCCCCGCGTTCGCGGTAGCCAATCATCCGCTGACGCTCCTGGCCGCGGCCCCCGGCGACGACCTCGCCCCCGGCGCGCCATCGGCCGCCGTTCCGGCTACGCAGCCGTCAACCGAACCCGCCACGCTTCCGGCACCCCCCGTGCCCGATCCGTCCGCGGTGATTCCGCCCCCGCCGGAAGTAATGCCTGGAGCCCCGGGCGCGCCGGCCAGCAAACCTTTCGAATTCAACGCCCCGCAGACCCCCGGCAGCGCGCGGATCATCCGCGTGCCCCTCATTGCCCTGCACAACGGGGATCTTCGTTACAACATCGCCATTCATCCGCACGACGTGATCGTGGTGCAAAATCTCGTCGTCGGCGAATATTACATGGGCGGCCACGTCGCCCGTCCGGGCGTGTACACCTTGACCAGCCGGAAGATCACGATCAAGGAAGCGGTCATTTCCGCGGGAATGTTCGACCAGCTCGCGATCCCCGAGCGCACGGAAATCATCCGGCGGCTCCGCCCCGATCACGAGGTGTTTGTCCGAATCGACCTTGATAAAATCTTCACCGGCCAGCAACCCGACCTGTACCTCAAGCCGGACGATCAGATCATGGTCGGGACCAACGGCATTGCCCCGTTCCTGGCGGCAATTCGCGGCGGATTCCGCATCAGCTACGGGCTTGGCTTCCTGTACGATCGGAACTACGCCTACAACACGCAGACCGGCTTCTAATCGAGCCGATCTCTGTGCCGACACCATCGACGCGGGCCTATTTTCCAGGGCCGCGATTTGGGAAATACGGTGTCGGGAAACAACATGGGTTTGCGCCGCCGCGGACCGACAGGTTCGCGGCGGCGGCACTTTTGCCGCCCGGACGGGCGCGCTGTTTGGTGTGGTATTGAGGGCTTATTGGGCAGCGATTTTGGCGAACCGTGGAGGCCGCCAATCGTATCATGCCCATGCGATGGGGGTGAGGGATCATCCCAGACGCCACCTCATGACGGGCCGGCCGAAGGGCCGCCGTCCATAGGATAGCGAAGCCCCCAGGCAATTATCGGCAGTGGGAGAGGAATTTGAGCACCGTAAGTTCCAACTCGGCGATCGATTACACGGTGGAACCCACTCCTGCGGTCGAAGACCGCGATCCCGTCTACGCGGGGCTGCGCCTGAGCGCCTGGCTTCAAATCGGGGCCATCGGCGGATTGTTCATCCTTCTCTTCTGGCCCAACCTCCGGCGACTCTGGTACAAGACCAACCCCATCAGCGGCGAGCCCAACTGGGGCCACGCCGTCATCGTCCCGTTCATCGGGATGTACTACCTTTACATCAACCGAGAGCCACTCCTCGCAGCCAAAGTAAAGACGGCATGGGGAGGCCTGGCGATCGCCTTGGGCGGAATCCTATTCTTCGCGTACGGCATTTACCCGGGGCGCAACGACTGGTTCTGCGATATCGGAATGGTGACCACGCTCTTCGGAGTCGTCACGCTGCTGTGCGGCTGGCGGGTCATGAAGATCGCCTGGTTCCCGATCGTGTTCCTCGTCTGCGCGCTGCCCTGGCCCGGCCTGTTCTACAGCCTCGTCGCCGGCCCGCTGCAAAAGCTCGCCGCACAGGTCGCGGTGCATATTCTTAGCTTCACGGGCGTGCCTTCGGGACAATTCGGGACCAAAATCTTCATCGTCGCCCATGACGGGGGCGTGCGAACGCTCAACGTCGCGGAGGCGTGCGCGGGGCTGCGCGGGCTGATGACCTTCGTCTCGATCGCCGCCGCGGTGGCGTTTCTCTCCGCCCGGCCCATGTGGCAGAAGATCATCCTTGTCGCGTCGGCCGTCCCCATCGCCATTTTCTGCAACACGCTGCGCGTAACCGGTCAGGGGTACTTCGCCCGCTATGGCAGGCCCGAATGGGGGGAGAGTTTTGCCCACGGGTTCGTCGGGCTGTTGATGATGATCCCGGCGTTCTTCCTGATCCTGTTGGTGGGCTGGATACTCGAGAACATTTTCATCGAAGAGGTGGAGGACAAGTCGGGATTGAAACGGCCCAAACCTGCGGGTGCCGCGACGCCGACGCTAGCGCCCGTCGTTGCTGCTCCCGCCGCCGCAGCCCGGACCGTCGCGGCCATCCGCCCCGACGCCGGCAGCGTATTGGGAACGAGCCGCGCCGCAGCTTCGACGCCCGGGCGTCCGCCCGCCGTGCGTCCCGCCGGCACACCCGCCGTCCCGGCAGCGCCTCGTCCTGCGGCCAAGTCCAGTGTCGCGCCGGGCATGGGCGCCAAACCCGCGGGAACACCGCCGGTGCGCCCGGCCGCCGTCCCACCGGTGGGGTCGGCCACGCGTCGGCCCCCGACGGCCCGTCCTCCGGCAGCACCGGGCGCGGCGCCTCCGCAATCCAACGGCGCTGCGGCCGCGGGCCGCGTCGCCCCGACGCAGCCCACCCGCCGTGTCATCGGGCTTCCCCCGACCACTAAGCCTGCCGCACCGCGGCCCGCCGGGGCCAAGCCCCCAGCCCCCGCGGCAGCCGCCTCGGCTCCGGCCGCCGATGCCCCGTCCGCCAGTCCCGCGCCGACCGCCCCAAGCGCAGCGGCCGCCGCCCCGAGCGCAGCGCCGAAGGAGGACATGCCATGAGCTCCGCCAATGTTGCATTCCGTCAACTGCTCAAGCGCCCCGCGTTCCTGGTCGCGGCGTTGCTGCTGGCCATTTCCGCCGCCGGCCTCAACTCGGCGGCGGGCTTCCTGCAACTGCATTTCAAGAAGATCGCCGTCACGCTACGGGTCAAGTCCTTGAAGGAAGGCCTCCCCAGCCAGTTGGGCAACTGGGTTCAGCTCTCCAACGACCAGTCGATCGACCCCGAGGAAGTACAGGTCCTGGGAACCGAGGAATACGTCTTCCGCGACTACGTGAACACCGCGAACAAGAAGTTTACCCACGCGGAGATCGAAGCGATTAGGAAGTCGACCAATCCTGGGGAGCGGGCCGCGGGCATTGCCCGGCTCCAGAGGAAGGACCCGGCGGGTGTCATCCGCGCCGCGTTCACCTACTACACCGGCATGGTCGATACCGTCGCACACGTCCCCGAGCGGTGCCTGGTCGCCGATGGGTTCGAAGTCACCCACTACGACGACAAGGAATTGTCCCTGGGAAATTATCCCAGCGGCGATCCGCGTAGCGTCACCCTGCGATTCCTGAGCTTCAGCGATCAGACCGGCGGCGCGCCCGATGCCGCGGGCCACAACGCGTCGGTCCTGCGTGTCGCCAGGAACGTGGGATACCTTTTCCACTGCAATGGCGGCTACGAGAGCGGCCCCTACGGGGTCCGCGCCCGGCTGCAGAACCTCAGGGAGCGATACGGCTACTACGCGAAGGTCGAACTGATGACCGCGGCTCCCGTCCCCCCCAGCTTCCAGGGGGATGACACCTCTCTCATCGAAATTAACAACCGCAATGATTCGCTCGCGGCGATGCGCGATTTTCTGGCCGCGGCCCTTCCGGCGCTGGAACAGTGCCTCCCCGATTGGGAGAAGATCCACGCCGCGCCCGCCGCGTCACGGTAACCTGTCCCGACCGGAGCTTTTCGAACGACACGAAGTCGAAAGAACCGACCCATGGCCAAGCGAGTTAATACACGGTTCCTGGTGATCCTCACGGTGGCGCTCGGCGGCATCGCCGCGATGGCGATTGTCGGACCGATGGTCAAGAACAGTATTTTCCGTCACAGGTTCAACGTCGCCGCATCGCTGCGAACCGTCGATGACCTCCTTCAGAAGGGCGACCTGCCGGCGGCCAAGGAAGAGATCAACCGCGCCTACGGTTTCGATCACACGAACACGGAAGTGTGCCTCAAGCGAGGCGAAGTCTACAGCCGCCTGACCGAGCAGGACGGCGGCGAAGCCCTGGCAAACGCCCGAAATTCGTGGCAGGCGGCGTTGCAGATTGACCCGTCTTACAAACCGGCGGCGCAGCGGCTCATGGATTCTTACATGGAGGAGGTCGAACTCGCCCCCAATCCAAAGACCTTCGCCGCCCTCCGCGACGCCGCGGACCGATTGCGGGGCATCGACCCGGAAAATATTCAGGCCCAATCCTATTACCATATCGCCATCCTCCAGCAGTGGATGTCAGGAACGCCCAAGTCGGATGCCGAGGTGAGTAAAAGCATCGCCGCACTGGAAGCGATCCAAAAGAAGGACACGTCGGCCCCGCTCCCACTCCTCTATGTCGCACGCGCCAAGGTGTTCCGTATCTACGAGGCACAAAAGGCCGGGCACGCTGACGTCGGGGACAAGCTCATCCCCGAGGTGAAGGAAATGCTTGGCTCGGCGACCGCGGCGCACCCGGACGACAGCATGCTGAACTTCCGGGCATTCACCGGCTACGTGGTGCTCTCGGAGATGGAGCGGACCCCGGAGGCGGCCAAGAAGGACCGCGACGACGGGACGGCCGCATTGGACCGCGCCCGCCGAACGGCCAAGCCCGATGGGCCGCATAGTTCAGACATTCAATACACCGCCGCCGACTGGGCACGCAGGAACCGCCAGCTCAAGGAAGTCGAAGAGATCCTCCGCTTGAACTACGAGGCGCACGACACCGACCAGCGAGCCCGTCTTGAGTACGCCAGGGCGCTGAATGACACCGGGGACTCGGCCAAGCGGGACAAGGCCATGGAGATCCTCAAGCTCCCCGCCGTCCCGAACGGACAACGCGGCGCCAAGGGAATGGTCTTTAAGGAACTCGAGGCCGAGAGCCTTCTGCAGTTGACGCGGATGCGCGTGGCCACCTGCCAGTTGACCTCGGACCCCGTGAAACGTCAGGAGATGCTCGGCCAGATTGACGACGACTTCAATCGACTGAACGGGCTTGCGATCGCCAACTCCGTGCCGATGTGCTGGCTCGAAGGGTCCATTAGACAGCTGAAGCACGATGACATGGGCGCCGTCGATTCGCTGGGGAAGGCGCTGACGCTGATCGGCAACAAGAGCAACGAGCGGTACCGCATCATGTACGACCTGGCGCGGTCCTATCGTGCCACCGCGCAGAACGCGGCGGCGGAGAAGCTCTTGGCGCAGGTGGTGGACAGCTACGACACGTACTGGCCCGCCCGTTTCGATCTGGTCCAGCTCTACCTCGCCGACAACAACATCGATGCCGCCGCCGCCCATGTCGAAGCGCTCAGCCGCCTCCAGGGCGACAACCCGGACGTGATCGGCCTGCAGATCTCGGTGATGAACGCCCAGCACAAGCCGGCGGAGGCGAAAAAGTATTATGCCAGGCTCCCGGAAACCACGCTGGAAATGAAGCAGGCCAAGGCGCAGGCCGCGTTGAACCTCGAGGACCATGCCGAGGCCGCCCGCCTGTTCGAGTTGATGGCGAAGGAAAGGCCTGAGAACAGCGGTATTGTCGTGTTACTGGCGCAGTCATATCTGAAGCTCGACCGCAAGCCCAGGGCCAGGGAAGTGGTCGCGGCCCAGCTCACGCGCGACCCGACCGACCCGCGGCTGATCATGTTGCAGAAGCAGCTCGATAACGCGTCGCAGGAGGACCTCGACAAGGCCTTGAAGGAACTTCTCGCAAAATCGCCTGACGCCTTCTTCGCCGAGATCGAACTCGGCCGCATGGACATTGCGAAATCGAACTTCGATTCCGCCCTGGCCCATGCCCGTGCCGCCGAAAAGCTCCGCGCCGACGACCTCGCCGCATGGGACCTGTATTTCCAGATTTATATCAAGCAGAAAAAATGGGAGCTGGCGTCGAAGGCCGCCGAAAACCTTTCCCGCATTGACGCCGACCACGCGGGCGGGGGGATGTATCGGTGGCAAATCGCCATGGCCAAGGCCGACTTCGCCGAGGCCATTCACATCGGCACCGACCTGACGCAGACCCGCGGGGACTATGGGCTGAGCTGGATGTTGCTCGCCCAGGCCTACCAGGCCAACGGGCAGTACAACGAAGCCCTGGACAAGTTCCGCTCCGCACTTGATCGGCAGTCGAACAACGTCGAGGCATACCGGGGGATCGCCGACTGCTATGAAAAGTTGAGTCAGCCCGAGCGCGCCCGCGATGCGATCGAACAGGGCCGCCGGCGCTTCCCGCAGAGCGTCGATCTCCGCGAACTGGCCCTGGCATACGACGTCTCAATTAATCCCGCTGCGGTAATCCCCGTCCGCGAGAAATTGCTGGCCGATGCCCCGGGCGAGCCTGAAAACTATATCAGCCTTGCGTCGGCCTGCCTCCGCGCCGCCATCAGGGTCGCGCCCGTCGATCCCGCACAGGCCACGGTCTATACGGACAAGGCGTGTGACGTCCTCACCAAGGGCGTCGCCAAGTTCCCAACCAACCTTCGCCTTAACGGCGGCCTTGCCGAATGCCTTCAGGATTCCAAGCATTTCGACGACGGCCTGCGGGTCCTCACCGATCTTAACGCCTCCCCCGAATTGAAGGACAAGCCCGGCGCGCTGCTGCTGCTGGCCGACTACTTCGCGCATGCCGGGAAATTCGACGAGACTGAAAAGTATCTTCGCCAGGCATGGGATACGACCAGGCACTCCAGCATCGAGGTCGAGCAGCGACTCGTGGGGCAACTGGTAAGCCGCAGGAAGTTCAACGACGCCCTGGAAGTGCTCCGGGCCAACGCCGACGACCCCACCGTCGTCCGTCTCACGCTCGAAACCCATATCGCCGCCCGCAACACCGACGCCGCCCTCAAGGGGATCAAGGCGGCCCTGGCGAAGAGCCCCGACAACCCCGAGCTGTTGAACCTGTTGGTCGGCGTCAACATCGACGCCGAGCGGTACGCGGACGCCCGCGAATCCGTGCTGAAGGTGCTCGCGCAGAGCCCGTCCAACGACGTCGCGCTCTATTACCAGGCCCTCATCGAGATGCGCGACCCGGCCGGGGGCCGGATGGACCTGGTCAAGAAGAACCTCTCGAACGTCGTCACCGTTAAACCGCGCAACGTTCAATACAAATTAGTCTACGCCGACGCCCTGACCCGAACCCGCGACCTGTCGGGCGCGGCCCTCCAGCTCGAAGACGCGATCAAGGTGGAGCCCTTCAACCGCGAAGCCCGCGCCAAGCTGCTGGACACCTACACCAACGCGAAAAAGTGGAGCCAGTTCGAGACGGCCGTTCAGTTCGCGGAACTGAACCCCGCACTCAATCGTGACCCGTTGTGGTATCGCGCGCATGCCTTCGCCCTCGCGGCACAGCAGCAATACCCCGCCGCCGTCGCAAAGATCAAGGACGCCATCACCCTCGGGCGAAAGGACGACCCCACATACGCCCGCGACTATCTCAACATTGTCCTGGAATCCAAGGATTACGCTGAAGTTATTCGCGAAGCCGACCACCTGATTGAAGCCGGCCACAACGAGTGGTGGGTCCACCTCGCCAGGGGAAGGGCCCTGAGTGCCGACGGGAAGAAGCCCGAAGCCCTTGAGCAGTTCGATAAAGCCATCGCATCTGCCGACGCATCCAAGGATCTCGACGGCGTCCAGGATTCGCTCGTCAATATCGCCACCGACATTTCGCTCGATGACGCGATTAAGCGCATCAACGCCCGACCCCCGATCGAAAGTCACTGGCCGCTCATCGCGGTGGCCCTGCACATGCGCCTCAAGGATTGGTCCGGGGCGCAGGCGGCGGTCGCGCCGCTCCTTGCCTCCACGGAGAAACTGTCGCCCGCAGACCGGCTTTCCACCGTCCGTTTCGCCGCAGAGATCTATCAGGCACTCGGCGACGCCTCAAAGGCCAAGGAATGGTATTTGCAATGGCTTGCCCTCGCCCCCAACGATGTCCCGGCACTAAATAATATGGCCTGCCTGCTAGCCGAAGACTTGAAGGATCCCCGCGGCGCCAAGCAGTACAGCCAGAGGGCCTATGACCTGAGCATCCGGTCGGGCTTCGTTGACCCGCTCATCCAGGACACGCAAGGGTGGGTATTGGTGCAGTGCGGCGGTCCTGGCGCCAACGACGGCCGACGCCTGCTTGAAACGGTCGTTGACGCCAATCCCGACTTCATCGACGGCCGATACCACCTGGGCGTGGCTTACTTGAACGCAAAGCTCCCTTCCGACGCCGCCCGGCAACTCACGATCGCCTCCGACGCCGTCAAGGATCAGGAAAAGAAGAAGATCGAGGTCCGGCCCCAGCTCAAAGCCGGCATTGAGGAGAGCCTGCGCAGGGCGCAGGCCCTCAACGTCGGTGCCGCGAAGGGCAGCGCCAACGCCCAATAATACGGCCGCAAAGGGTCGCACCGGTCGGAGTTGACCGGCCCAACGCCCATCGCGAGGCGGATCCTCGTCTCGTTCTGTCGGACTGTGGTATATTAAGGTCGGCGGCCACGCGACCCGGCTTGCCGCCCCGCAATCAGGAAATTATCGAACCCCGGGACTCTTGCCAACCGCCATGCCCCTTGGCAGGTTTGGCCATCGAGGCGACCCGGTAAAACGGCCCATGCCCCGCCCAAGCGGGGGCCGAATCAGGAGTGGATTATGACGACGTTGCCCCAGACAGCGCCCATCCGAATACCCCGGCCTCTTCCCTCGACTTCGCTCGCCTCGCCCGGCGGCGGGATGATGGGCATGGTCCAGCCCCCGATCAACAACGCGCTCACCGGCGCAGACGCCTGGCGCATCATCCGCGCCAACGTCTGGCTGATCATCGCCTTCCTCGTGCTGGGCGGCGTCGTGGGCTACGGCGTTAATTACTGGCTCGCCCTAAAACATTCCCGGTACACCTCCACCGCGCTGCTCGAAGTCCAAACTCTGGACGACAGGCCGAGACTTGACCAATCCGGCGGCGTTAACACGGCGGGCCTCGACGTCGACCTGCATACGCAGGCCGAACTCCTCATGCACGAACGCCTGCTCAGCTCCGTAATCACGTCCAGCGATGCCCTCCGCGGCACGAGCTGGTTCAAGCAATTCGTTACCGTCCAAAGCGGCCAGCCGGTCGTCGATGCCCAGGAGGCCAAGCAGGAACTTCTTAAGGGGCTGCTGGTCACGCCTCTCCCCCAATCGCGCCTCATTCGCCTGCAGATGTCCTATTCCATTCCCAAGGACTGCCAGACGATCGTGAAGGAACTGGGCGACGAGCACATCAAGGAACAAAAGGTCCGTCTGACCATCGCCAACGATTTGAAGGCCAGCTCGCTCGAGCAGTTGAAGATGAACTACGAGAGCGAAATCCGCGACAACACCACCCGCATGGTCCGCATCGCCACGGATCTGGGCAAGCTGGGCGTATCCACGGGCGGCGGGCCCAGCAGCAAGGACTTCGAGCTCCAGCAACTTATCGCCGAACAGCTCAAGGCCGCGAACATCCTCGGCACCGCCGAAGCCAAGAGCAACACCTTCGAAAACCAGATGAAGACCAGCAGCGCCCCGGAATTGGAGGAGGCGCTGCAAAAGAGCTTCACCTACAGCGAAGCCCGCCGTCAGGCGGACGACGCCGCGCTCCTGTACGACGAAGTGGTCACTTCCAACGGTCCGGAAAATCCACGCAGCAAGGCGCTCAAGCGTCGCGTCGACACGCTGCAGCAGCGCGTCGCGGACAGCGAAAACGACATCAAGGCCCGCACCGCGGAGCTGATCCGCGCCAACCTCCAGAACGACGTGTCCGCCGCCCAGGAAGCCGGCAAGCGCATCAACGTGCGGGTGGACCAGATCCGCCAGGAAATTGCCGACCTCGCCCAGAAGCGCAACGAGTACGAGCGCCTCGCCGGCCAGGTCGCCGTCACCCGCTCACAGCTCGACCACTTGAAGGACGAAACCGACAAGGCGTCATTCCTCTGGGGCAACGGCCGCTGGTCGCAGATCGACTGGGCCACCCAGCCCGACCTGCCCGACCGTCCGAGCTTCCCGAAGCTGGCCAACACCATGGGCATCGCCCTGGTGATCGGGCTGGCCCTGAGTCTGGGCATCGCGTTCCTCCGCGAGCTGTCGGACAACTCGGTCCGCACCCCGCGCGATATCGCCCGCATCGGGAACATGACGCCGCTTGGCGTCATCCCGCACGAGGCGGATGACCCCCAATCCGCCGGGGCACGCCTCCCGCTGGTGATCTTCGAGGCCCCGCATTCGATCATCGCCGAGCAGTTCCGCCAGGTCCGCACGCGGCTTCAGCACAGCGCGTCCCTGGACACCACGCGGAGCATCCTGGTGACCGGGTGCAGCCCCGAGGACGGCAAGACGACGGTCGCCGTCAACCTAGCCGCCGGCCTCGCCCTCAACGGCCGCCGCATCCTCATCGTCGACGCCAACTTCCGCCGCCCCAACCTCCACAACGTCTTCGGGCAGGCTAACGAAGTCGGCTTTGGCGACGCCCTGAACAACCTCGAAGTCTTCGAGGAAGCCGTCCACGAGACCGAGGTGCCCAACCTGTCGGTCATCACCGCCGGCCAGAAGCCTTCCAACGCCACCGAGCTTCTGGAAAGCCAGTTGCTCGTGGACTTCATCGAGCGGGCGCTCGAGGAATTCGATCACATCGTCTTCGACAGCGGCCCGCTGCTCATGGTCTCCGAATCCATCGCCCTCGCCCCGCGCGTGGACGGCGTGGTGACCGTGGTCCGCGCCCGCGGCAACAGTCGCGGAATGCTCACCCGCATGCGTGACGAACTCCGCCGACTCAAGGCCGAGCACTTAGGTGTCATCCTCAACGCCGTCCGCGTCCACGGCGGTGGGTATTACGGCCCCATGATCAAGAACTACTACGCCTACCAGAACGGCTAATCCCAATCGCGTCTTTTCGCGATCGATCCTCCATGAACCAACGACGCCGCCCCGAAAGGGCGGCGTCGTTCGTTTAGGATTTCTTGCACGGACATACTCCCCGGTTTTTCAGAGCTGGCCCGTGTCGCCCCGGCTCTGAAAAGTGATGGAGCAAATTCACCCTTTCCCCACCGCATGCCGATAAGAAGTTATCGGACCATGCGAAGATTCCCTTTCATTCTCGCATTACTCGTCGCGCCGGGGCTGCTTCACGCCGTGCCGGCGGCGGTGAGCCGGGTATTGCGGACGTTCGATTTCGAAGAACGACGCCTGGGCAACGCCGAGTCGCTGCCGATGGAGTGGATCAAGGTCGAAGGCCCCGGGCTTCCGCATTACGTCAACGGCACCCTCGCCACCGACCGCGCCCACGACGGCAAATACAGCTTCCGCTTCGACCTTAATGGCGGAGGGCTGATCTACCGTTATCCGCCGGGGCAAATTCCCGTCCACGTCGGCGCGCATTACCGCGTCGATGGCTTCGTACAAACCACCGTCCTCCCCAATGCGCGGGCCCGCATCAGCGCCTACTTCACCGACCTTGACGGCCACGTGCTCGCCAAGACTGCGCGCCATTCGGAGCTCTACGCCGCCGCACAGCCCGACGAGCCATGGAAGAAGCTTGGGGTCGAACTCGCCGCCGACGATCCCAGCGCCGCATTCCTCGTCCTTGAGCTCCAGCTCCTCCAGCCCGCGCAATACGCCCCCAGCACCCTCGGCCAGCGCACGCTCTTCCCACAAGACATCCGCGGGAGCGCGTGGTTCGATGACGTGACGGTGTCGCAGGTCCCGGAAGTGACCATGAGCACCGACCGGCCCGGCAACATCTTTCGCCGCGACGACCCATTGCGGCTACAAGTCGTCCTCAACGACCGATTCACCGAAGACCTCACCGCACAGCTTGTCATCAGGGATGCGACGGGAAAGACCGCCTACCAGCGCAGCGGGGCGCTGGACATCGCCTCCGCCGAGCAACTGGGGCCGGGCCAGAAGCGGACCGTGCTCCTGCTGCCGGACCTGCGCCCCGGCTGGTACGAGGCGGCGCTCGTGATGAGCAGCATGGGCAAGTTCCTCGGCAGCCAGTCGCTGGATTTCATACTATTGCCCGACAACGCACCCCGGACCGTCCCCGACGGGCGCTTCGGCATCATCGCCACGGATCTGCCCATCAACGCGTGGGACGAGCTGCCGCAAATCCTCCCGCTCCTGTCGGCGGGGCGGGTAAAGCTCGCCGTCTGGAGCGCCACCGGCGACGTGCAGCAATTGGAGGGCGATTCATTCGACCGTCTTCTCGAGCGCCTGTCGGCGCTGGGGATAACGCCCACCGCGTGCCTGCTCGATCCGCCCCCGACGCTGGCCGCAAAACTGGGCGGCGGCTCGTGGACGAAGCTCCTGCAGAGCAACCCGGAAATCTGGCGGCCGCAACTCGCCTACCTCATCGCCCGCCACGCCAATCACCTCGACCGCTGGCAGCTCGGCGCGGACGGCACGGATGCCTTCGTCACCGACCCCAAAATGCACCAGGTCTACAGCGCCGTCTACCGCGAATTCGCCGCCCTAATGGAGAAGCCTGACCTCGCGATGCCCTGGCCCGCGTGGTACGACATGGCGGGTGAGCTGCCCGCGACGGTGGCGCTGTCCGTTTCGCCTTCGGTGCTGCCACACCAGTTGCCGCTGTACATTCAAGACCTCCACGGCCGCGAGGGGCACAACCTTTCGCTAAGCCTCGAGCTGCTCGACCGCGAGCGCTACGGCCGCGAGGCGCAGATCAAGGACCTCGCCCAGCGCGTGGTGTACGCCCTCAGCAGCGGCGCGACCCGCATCGATTTCCCGCTGCCTTTCACCGTCCGCCGTCAGCCCGGCCCCGGCGGGGTGGGCGAACACGTCGTCAAGCAGCCGCGAGAGCTGCTGATGGTCATGCGCACCCTCACCAACACCCTCGGCGGCGCGACTTTCCGCGGGAAGGTGCCGATCGCCGAAGGCGTCGAGGCTTTCGTATTCGACCGCGACGGGCAAGGGGTTCTCGTCCTGTGGGACCGCGGGAACGTGGGGGGGATGAAGACCCTCGCGATCAACCTCGGCGAGCGGCCGGTAGCCGTGGACTTGTGGGGCAACGTCACGCCGCTGCTCCGCGCCACCGGCGACAAACAATCCGGCAAAGTGACGCTCACGGTCGGCCCGATGCCGACGTTCCTGATCGACATTGACGGCGCGCAGGCGCAGCTCCGCGCGAGCGTCGCCTTCGACCGCCCGCTGCTGGAATCGAGCTTCGAGCCGCACTCGCGGCACATCCGCTTCTTCAACCCCTACCGCTCGGTCCTCTCCGGCAATCTCAAGCTCAAGGCCCCGCCCGGCTGGACGCTCAACCCGCCGACCTTCGCCCTGAACCTCAACCCGGGCGAAACCTTCGACCGCGAGGTGACGCTCGCCTTCCCCTACAACAGCTTCGCCGGCCCCAAAACCATCGAGTGCGAGTTCGCCCTACAAGGCGAGGCGAACTCCAGCTTCACCGTCCCGGCAACCTTAAACCTCGGTCTCTCGGACGTGGGCATGCAGACCCTCGCCCTGCGCGACGGCAAGGACGTGTTGGTCCAACAGATGATCAGCAACTACGGCGAAAAGCCGATCGACTACACCGCCTTCGCCATTTTCCCCGGACAGGCAAGACAGGAGCGTTTCGTCACCGCCCTCGCGCCAGGGCGAACCGTCATGAAGCGCTATCGATTCCCCGACGCCACCGCGCCAGGAGAAGCAAGAGTGCGCGTCGGGGTGAAGGAACTACTGGGCACGAGGATTCTGAACGATGAGGTGCCTGTTCAGTAGGGACAAAATTGCAAATTGCAAAATACATATTGAAACACGGTGAATTGCCCTCACCGCGTAGCGGTCGGACCGAAGGTCCACCCTCCCGCCGCTCTTCATTTTAACTTTTGCATTTTACATTGTCCCCATTCGAACCCCGCTGCAATCAAAGCACTTCCGTCGCCCGCGGATAACTTCCCAAAACCGTCAACTGCAAGCAGTGCATCCTCGCCTGCTCGATCGCCTTCTTCATCCCCGCATCATCCGCGTGCCCCTGCGCGTCGATGAAGAAGTAGTATTCCCAATTCACCTTCTTGCTCGGCCGCTTCTCAATGTCCGTTAAATTGATCCCGTTCTCCTTGAAAACGTCGAGCACCTCGGCCAGCGCTCCAGGCTTGTGCGCGGTGGTGAACATGATCGCGGTCTTGTCATCACCCGTCCTCCTCGCGCCCTCGCGGCCGATCACGAAAAAGCGAGTCTCGTTGTCCGGATCGTCCTCGATGTTCTCGAACAGCACGCGCAACCCGTGCAACTGCCCGGCCAGCTTGCTGCCGATGGCGGCCACGCCGGGCTGCTGCGAGGCCATCTCCGCGGCCTTGCTCGTGCTCGCGGCGGGCTGCACGTCGCGGTCCTTCGCCACCGCCGACAGCCACTTGCGGCACTGGCTGAACACCTCCGGCTTGGAATAGACCGCCTTGATCTCCTCCCACGGCCCCTGCGCCAACAGGTTGTTGTGGATCGTGACCTTCACCTCGGCGCAGATCTTCGCCGAGCTTTGCAGGAACGCGTCGAGCGTGTCAACGACCCCGCCGTGCAGGCTGTTCTCGACGGGGACCAGGCCATAGTCGATGTGTCCGCGGATTACTTCGTCGAACACGCTGGGAATGTCCGCCAACGGCACGTGCGCCACACTGCTGCCGAACTTCTGCACGGATGCCGCGTGGGAAAAGGTCCCGGTGGGCCCGAGGAACCCGATGCGCAGCGGCTTTTCGAGCGCAAACGAGCCGCTCATCAGCTCGCGGTAAACCGCTTCCAGGCAGCGGTCGGGGAGCGGCCCGTGGTTGAGCGTGCGGACCTTTTCCAGCACGGTCTTCTCGCGGTCGGGCGAGTAGATGGGCGCGTTGTGCTGCTGCTTGAGCTTACCGATCTCGACCACAACCCGCGCGCGGGCGTTGAGCAGATTGACGATCTGATCGTCCAGCGCATCGATCTGTCGCCGCAGCGGTTCGAGGGCGTCATTGGGGTTGGGTGGTTGCGATCCGGGCATAGTCCTGTTTTTGTATCGGGGCCGCGCGGGGCGGTCAAACCTGGGGGGCGATCGCATGTGGCATTTCTGCCCCTCCCGTTATTCAGTCCGTTTGACTTCTCCGCGCGCCACCGTAGGATTCGCGGAGCGAGGAAACAGTCCATGAACCCCCCGGCGGCCCTCATAATTATTACCAGCTTGCTCTACGGTTGCCGTGCCTGATGGGTTCTCGATTCATTGAAGATTGATCGACCCTGAAGCCCCGGCTTCGGGGTCGTTTTGTTTGCGGCGGAGTCGTGCGATGGCGGAAACTCTGAATTACGCAGCGCCCCTTCAGCCGGTTCGTCGGCCGATCGTCGAGCTATTGATGCTCGCCGGGCCGACGGTCGCGCAGATGGGGTCGTACACCGTCATGCAGTTCATCGATACGTGGATGCTCGCCCACGTGGGCACCGGCGTCGCCGAACCGACAGCCGCGGGGAATGCGGGGATGCTCGCGTTCTCGGTCATCAGCTTGGGGATGGGGGCGCTGTGGGTGGTGAATACGCTGGTGAGCCAGAGCTTCGGCCGCAAGGATTATGTCTCCTGCGGGC
>JAQGHP010000433.1 GCA_028288775.1 Phycisphaerales bacterium
AGTCGTCGCTGCCCAGGACGTATTCGAAGTATTTGACGCCGTTCATGTCGTGCTCGCACTTTTCGGGGGAGAGGAGCAGGCGGATGTGGTTCCACTGGCCGGCGGGCTTGGTGGCGTCCACGTCGGACTTGTAGAGCTGATAGAGCCAGCCGGATTTCTGGGGGTCCGTGCCGTCCTTGTTGTCCAGGAGCTGGCATTCGGGGCCGGTCATCCAGACCGCGCCGCCAGCGTCGGTGATGTGATAGATGATGCCGCTGTTGCCACCGTGGGAGATGTTGTAGTCGAGCTGCAGCTCGAACCAGTCGTACTTGTCGTTGGTGCAAAGATCGCCCGCGTTGTGCGGGTCGACGCACATGAGGATGCCGTCTTTCACCTGCCAGCCGGGGCGTACGTCTTTGCTCTTGAAGTTGTGCCAGCCGTCGAGCGATTTGCCGTCGAACAGGAGCTTCCAGCCGGCCTTCTTTTCGTCATCGGTGAGCGTGTTGAGCGGGCCGGCTTCGGCCTTGGCCTCATCCGCAGCGGGCTTGGCGTCCGCCAGCGCAACCAGACCATCGGGTCCGGGCTTATCGGCGCTAGCGACCTTCTTGCCCAGGCCGTCCTTCCATTCCTCGCCCAGTTCGTCCGCGGTCTTGCCGGTGTGCTCTTTCCAGAGGTCGTCGCTGTACTTCCCCTGCCGCATCGCGGCGTTGAGTTCCTTGACGAGGTCCTTGTCGTACTTGGCGGTGACCCAGTTCAGGAAGTTGGCGCTGATGCGGTAGCTTTGGTCGTAACGGGCCCGCGCCGGATCTCCCACGCGGTCGGCGCCATGGGACTGCGGCTCATACTTGAACCATCGGAGGTAGTCAGCAACGCCTTCCACGAGCCAGCCGGGATTGGTTTTGGCATCAGGGTTGGTGCGCCGGGCCCGGCCGTATTGCTGAACAACGTGGACCATCTCATGCACGACCGCTCCCACCGCCTCGCCCTTGAGATTCTTGCGGAACCAGGGGGCGGCGCACATCACGCGCGTCCCACCCGTCGCGGCGACGCCGCGGCCGGGGTCTTGAAAGATCACGGTGAACTTGGCCGGCGCCGTGTAATCCTCGCTCGGCAGCGCTTCGACGAGCATCGGATACCACTTAAGCATCACGGGCGCGAGCTTGGTTTCCGCCCACTCCTTCAGGTCGGGTGCTTGGGCGGTGTCGATTGTGATTTCGTACTTGCCGTCCTCGGTGTGAATGACGGTCGGCGGTACTGCGGCGGGCGCGTCCTCGGCCCGGGCAAATGACGGCATGCATGCTGATAGGAAAAGGATGGCGGGAACGATCAACGCGCGGAACGGCTTCATGGGCGGTCTCCTCGGGTCCTAAAGAAGGGTCAGGCTGACAATCATCATACCCTTCAGCCGTGGGAAGTTGAATTGTTGCAGCGCGGCGTTTCAGGGTGCGTGACAGTTTCGGCCGCGTCCTTTCTCCCTCCTCCGGTACTCCGGGGGAGGGCTGGGGTGGGGGCGAGAAGGTTCAAATGTTCAAGCGCTGAAGGGTTCAAGAGTTCATGCCCTTGAACCATTGAACCCTTCAACCCTTCAACCCTTGAACTCTCCTCTCGCAGGCCCCCTTCCCTAACCCTCCCCCGGCGTACCCGAGGAGGGAATTTCAAGACAGACCACCGGAACCGTCACGCACCCGGCGCTTCACTCGATACAACGGAGTTGGATCGTGTCCACCACTTTTTCGTGCGCGAGCGCATTGGTGATGACGACCAGCCACGTTCCGGCGACGCACCATTCGCGGCGTTTAAGATAGGTGAGCGCGTTGCGGATGGTTTCCTCCGGGTCCGCGCTGAAGGGCATGAGAAACGGCTCGACGCCCCACGGGAGCAACAACTGGCGGAAGAGGGCCTCGTCATCCGTGAACGCGTAAATCGGAACACCCACCGCGCGCAGGGCGGCGAGCGTGTAGGCGAGGAAACCGCTACGAGTGAATACGACGATGCCCGACTGCTCCAGATCCTGCGCCAATACCGCCGCCGAGCGGAGCATCTTCGACTTCGGCTCGGTTAACTGTATCACCTCATTGAGCCCGCGCTTTTCCGAAGGCTCTGTGCTCCGCAGGATATTTTTCAGCACCTCGACGCATTCCAGCGGGTAGAGTCCCGTGGTCGTCTCGCCGGAGAGCATGACCGCATCCGCGCGCTCGCGCACCGCGTTGCACACGTCCGAGATTTCGGCGCGGGTGGGCATCGGGGCGCTGATCATCGATTCCAACAAGTGGGTGGCGATTATCACCGGCTTGCCGAAGGCGAGGCACGTGTCCACGATGCGCGTCTGCACCAGCGGGAGCGTGTGGTAATCGATCTCGATGCCCAGGTCGCCGCGTGCGACCATGACCGCGTCGGCGGCCTTCACGATCCCTTCGAGGTTGCGCAGACCGCCCTGGTCTTCGATCTTCGCGACGATCCGCGCCTTGGAGCCCAGGCCGTCGAGCAGTGACCGTAGGGCGGCGATGTCATCGGCCTTGCGGACGAAGGAAAGCGCCACGAAATCGATCCCCGCGTCGACGCCGACGCGTATGTCGCGCTCGTCCTTTTCGGTGAGAGCGGGCAGGTTCACTTCCACGCCCGGCAGGTTGATATGGCGGCGCGAGCCGAGCTTGCCGGGGTTGATGACGCGGCAGCGGACATGCGTCGCGTCCTTCTCCAGGACTTGCAGCCGGATGAGGCCGCTATCGACCAGCACGATCGCGCCGACGCTTACGTCCGCGGGGAGGCCGGGGTAGTTGACGTTGATGCCGCGAACGCCTTCGGTGGGGCCGGCGGTGTAAAACTCAAAGTCGTCGCCGATCTTCAGATCGATCGGGTCAACAACGACGCCCGTGCGAATTTCCGGGCCTTTCACGTCCATCATCACCGCGACGTGCCGCTGCATTTCGGTGGAAACTTCGCGGATGCGTTTGACGAGCGACGCGACCCATTCGCCGGTGCCGTGGGCCATGTTCAGGCGGATGACGTCAACCCCGCCGAGGATGAGCTGCCCGAGTCGTTCGCGACTTTCCGTGGCGGGCCCGACAGTGGCCACGATTTTGGTGTGCCTGTAGTAACCGCGCATGGTGAGCACTCGCTTGGATCAGCCGGGGCGGGCGGGCCCCGTATACGTCATAAGGAGTGGAGTCGGCGGTTGGGAGAAGTGTAAGCAGCGTCGCACCGGTTCGCAAATTGTCGAGCCCGGCGAATGGCAAGTCACTTCGTATTTTGCGCCCAA
>JAQGHP010000457.1 GCA_028288775.1 Phycisphaerales bacterium
CGCCGCGGGGGCCGGTGCAGCCGCGTTGGGGCCGGGTACGAGGATCGTGGTGATGTAATGCGACTCGGCGACGAACACCGCGGGCGGGAGGTCGGGCAGATTCGGCACCGGCGCGCCATTGACCACCGGACCCTCCTTGACGATTTCCGGCCGGTACCGCGGGCTGAACCATGAGGTCGCAAGCTCGACGGGCTTGAACTTGTCTTCGCTGAGCCTGCTCACGAGCTCGGTCAGCATGTTCTTGGGCTCGATCTTGATCGGCTCCTTGTTGTTGATGTCGGCCTCAAGCGGCACCACTTTCTCCTTCACGATCACCGCGTCGGCTTCGCCGGGCGTGAGCTTCTCGTGGCTGGTCCCCAGCTCGACGGTGACCGGCGGGGTCACGATGTACGCATAGACCATCCATCCCAGATAAGCCGCGCCCAGTGCAAGCGCGATCCATTGGACGTGCTGCTCGAGTATTTTGACGAATTTCTGCATGGCACCCTCGTTGTAAATTCGGCGATCTCGGGATCAAGCTCAATCGTTCCGGTTGGGCCGGACGATGGGGGCGGCGGCTGGAGCGGCGGCATTCGCGTCGGCCGGGCCGATCTGCAACACGTCCTTCACCCGGTCGGGCATCATCTTGACGGTCCACTGCCGCATGAAAAGTTGCTCGCCCTTAAGCGTCAGTTGGACGATCGGGGCAGGGCCGTAAATGTACCCGTCGTCGACCGCGGCCTGCGCGTCGACGGTGGAGGCGTCGGCCTGGTAGATCGTGACGAGCCTGCCGCGTTCGAGCTCGGAGATGATCATCGGGATCTTGCGGGCGTCCACGTTGATCTGGAGCGTGAACTGGATCACGTCGTACAGGGGGTTGCACACGCGGCCAGTGGGCGTGCGGGAGTAGGCCTTCCCGGACAGCGCCTCGGGCGTGGGCGCTGCCGCAGCGCCCTGCGCGCCGGGCCCCCCGCCGGCCTGAATGTACTGGCTCGCGTCGTCGGGGAGTTCGAGCTTAAGCAGCCGCTTCACGGGCGATTCCATCACGTTCGCCGAAGTCGAGTTGATTCGCGCGATGGCCTCGGCGACATCCCGCTGCACCCAGATCATGTTCTGGGCATACCAGAGGTCTTCGTCCTTGAGCGTCTGGTTGGGGGTGGGCACCATGGGCCGGCTGACGGCAAGTGCGGTCGCGTCCACGTAGAGCTTGAACTTGGCGGCCCGCTCGGTGCGCATCTGCTCGGGCAACTTATCCGCGGCCTCATGCCACTCCTGCTCCTGCTGCTGGAAGTTAAACGCCTTGCCGCCGACCGTCACGATCTTGGGCTCGTAGACGTCCTTCCAAAGCTTGTCCGCGGCGGCGTGGATTTCCTCGTCGTCGGGGGGGATGACCGCTTCCAACAACTTGGGGATGTCCTGCTGGACGGCTTGGAAGTAGGCGCTTTGGAAATTGAAGCGGCGTTCGCGCGGGTTGGGGAAGACGTCGGACAGCAGGGTGGCGTGGTAAGTGCCCTGAAGCTTGAGGTTCGGGTCGCCATTGACCGTCACCTCCAGCATTTTGTCGGCCTGGATATGCACCAGTTTCTTGATCCGATCGCCGTCATCGATGATCTGCTCGTTAGGGAAGCGCTTGAGCGGGATGGCGGGGTCGCTCTCGCTGCCGGTGACCGGCCATTTCCGCGGCGCGGAAACGAGCGTGCTGAGCTTTTTGTAGTCAGCCTGCTTGGTGTTGAGGGCGAGCTGTTCCCTTTCGAACATGCCCCCGATGGGCCAGAACCACGCGACGAGCGCCAGCAGGGCGATCACCCCACAAATAACGCTGAGAATATTTTTCTTCACCATTTCCATGTTGTCACCTTGTCTTCGGTGTCGAGTGTCGGGCGAATGTTTAGGGGTTGTTGGCGACGACCTGCTTGGGCGGCGGGTCGAGAACCACCGCGACGAGCACCGTCACAAGATAATCGTTCTTCATGCTCTCGCCCGGGACGTTCGGATCTGCGAGGGGGTCGACGGCCTGATTGGGGTCGTTGGGATTATTGGGCAACGCCACGCCGTTTGGGCCGACGTTCGGGAGGTTGGGGCGGAAATTCGGGTCGTAGCCGCCTTGCTGACCGTTCACGCCATGCGGCGGAAACAGGCCGTTGCGGTACGGATTGGGTGTCCCGGCGGGGAACTGGGGCCGCCCCGCAGCCCCGCCCGCGGCCCCGCCCGCCGCACTCGGAACCTGGAATACCAGCGGGGCCTTTTTTACGTGCGGCGGTGGGACCTTGTTGCTCATCGCAAGCTTCACCGCCGAGGGGATTGTCACGCGCACGATGCTGTAATTCTCCGGCGGGTTCTTCGAATCCTGGTTCCGCTCGCGGAGGTATTTGACGACCGTTTCGGTGACGAGCCCGGACGCATCGGCGTAGGGCGTGCGGACCTGCATGGTGACGATGAGGCCGCGCTGCGTCGGGCCGCCCCCTGGCGTGGCCACGGGAGCGGTCGGCATTTGGGGCATTGGCATGTTCATGTTCGGCATCGGCCGCCCCGACATCGGCCGCATCGGATAGCCCGGAACTCCCGGAGCGCCGGCCGGGGAAAAGCCCGGGTTGTACGTCGAGCCCGAGCTGGAGCCCTTCTCGGCTTCGAGATTGAACTGGTCTTCGGTCATGGTGGGGGCGAGGAAGCGGGTGATGTCCGGCTCGTAGCGCGTCGTCCAGCCCCAGTGCTCGAGCACCTGCCGCTTGTTCCGCGCGGTCGCTTTCAACTGCGCGGGCGTGAGCTTGTCGGGCGGGACCGAACTGGCCAGGTCCTGCACGAGCGCGGCCGTGACATCGCGGCCGGCGACCAGCGCGAGGAGGTTGCCGATACGCATACGCTCGTCGAGCCCGGAGCTCTCGATCGCGGACCAGACGCGGTTGAGTCGTTCGGCCTTGGCCGTTGTCGCGACCACCTTCTCGTGGTTGTCCCTTGCCACGGCCGAATTGGCGGCCATGTCGTTGGCGTACCAACTCCCCACGCCCACGCCCGCGGCGGCGACGAACAACGCCGCGGCAGTCGCGAACCACTTGGTCTTCTCTCGCCACATCTTCTCCCGGCGGATCCGTTCGGGGAGCAGCGAGCTGGTGATCTTCCCTTCCCCCATCGCCTGCAACGCCAGACCGTACGCGCTCACCGCCGACAGGATGTTCTCGTTGAACATGCCCGCGAACCGCGCCTCGGCGGGCGTGGAGGCGGCAAGGCGGTCAATCCGCGTGACCTCTAATTGCAGATTCTGCTGAAGATACTTCTGAAGGCCCGGCAGGCGGAAGGTGCCGCCCAGCGCCAGCACCTTCGTGATCCGCGAATCGCGGTGCGTCGAAGAGTAAAACCCAATCGAACGTTGGATCTCGCCCACAAGGTCTGAGAAGACCGGCCGCATCGCCTGGAGAATCTGCCGGCCGTACTTGCTCGTGGCGGCGTTGCGCTTGAGCTCCTCGGCCTTGGCGAACTTCAGCTTGAACGCCTTGAGCAACGCTTCGGTGAAGTGGTTGCCGCCGATCGGGATGGAGCGCATCCAGATGCTCTCCCCCTCGGCGATGATCAAGTCGGTGTTTTCCGCGCCCAGGTCGATGATCATCGTCGTGCCCTTGATGCGCTCGTCGTGGTACATCGCGTTGTACACGGCGAGCGGATTGGTCTGCACGACCTGCACGTCAAGGCCCACGTCCGTGAAGCTCTTGATGGTGTGATTCACCAATTCCTTGCGCATGGCAAAGATGCCCACCTCGACCTCGGGGGAGTCGGGCTGCTGGAAGAGCTGGTAGCTCCATTCCACTTCTTCGAGCGGGAAGGGGATTTGCTGGATGGCCTCGAAGCGGACGATCTCGGGGATTTTGCGAGGCTCGACGGGAGGGAGCTTGATGAAGCGGGCGAAGCTCGTCTGACCGCTCACGCCTATCGCCACTCCGCCGCCCTTGATGTTGTGGCGCTGGGCGAAGTTGGCCAGCGCCTGCTGGATCAGGGACTCGCGGTTGTCGCCGGCTTGCGAAAGGACGTGCTCGTGCTCAATGACCTCGAAGTCGTCGATCCGCAGCCCTTCCCCGTCGCGGACGAGGCGGATCGCCTTCAGGGCGCGGTTTCCGACGTCGATGCCCCATGCAAAACCAGTGGCCATGTTTGCTCCTCAGTTAGCGGTGCCGCAGAGCAGCGGCGATCGCAATTTCGGGCGGCGCGCCGAAGGTGGGATCGGCTGCCGCCATGGTGCCAAGTCTTATGGTGTAACGTCCGACCGACGACCGTTCAACTCTTGCCGCCCGTTCCGGCCCAATTCATCCCGGCCGGTGGGGCCGATCCGCTCTCCGTTATCGGCTGATGGGCGACTGATGAGTGATAAGTGAACCGTGACGAAGATGCGCCCGTCACGGTTCATTTATCACTCACCACTTCTCTCCATCACCCTTCCAACCCGCGCCATACCCCCATACTATTGGACGCCCCGGCGGGTCGTCGGTTCGCCGCCGGTCGTCGGAACAGAGGGCTTCGCACGGTCATGAAAACGTTCAACGTCCAAACGCTCGGCTGCAAGGTAAACCATTACGAGAGCGAGCAGATTTCCGCACTGCTCCGCTCCCGGGGGCTTACCCCGACCGACGCCTCGCAGGCGGACCTCCGAATCATCCACACCTGCAGTGTAACGACCCAGGCCGCCAGCCAAAGTCGCCAGACCGTCCGGCGGATGGTCCGGCTTCCCGTACTTGCCGAACCCGGGACACCTTCAAAATCGACCCGCGCGAGTTGCGATTCCCATGGTGATGTACATCCGTGCGGCGGGATCCCGAAGAATCCCGAGCCGCGCGAGGTCGATAGCTTGTTTAATACCCATCCATCGCCGAGAGCAAAGCCGGAAATCCAGGACGCCGACCAGGCCGCGGCACGGCCGCGGGTGATCGTCACCGGGTGCTGGGCCACGAGCGATCAACAGGCCGCATCCGCCTTGCCGGGCGTGGATGCTGTCGTGGGCCATCATCAGGATGTTCGCCGGGAACTCGACCGACTCCTTACGCTCTGGCAGGGGGAACCGAGATCGATACCTCTCCACTATCCAGACAACCCAGAGAACCACGTTCGACCACATGAACAAGCACCGGAGCCAATGGGGAAGGATAAAGGATGGATGATTGAGGCTGGGACTCCGGTGGGCCTGATCACGAATTCTATTGAACCAAAAGCGTCGGTGACAGTCAATCAGAATCTGGCGGGAAATCGGCAAACAAACGTCCGAGATGGCGGTAGGGGGCTGGTGGAACTTTTCGTGAAAGGGGTGGCCGCCGCCGGCACGACGGCGCTCCCTCTCCTGGGCCAGAGGCAATCCGGCCGGCAGCGCGCGTTCCTTAAAATCCAGGACGGCTGCGACGCGCATTGCACCTACTGCATTATCCCCTCCCTCCGCCCGAATCTTTGGAGCAAACCCGTCGCGGACGCCGTGCAAGAAGCCAACGCGCTCGTCGCGGCGGGGCACGTTGAGATCGTGTTAACGGGGATCTTCCTGGGCGCGTACGGACAGCCCACCGCGCTGCGCCGCCGACAGCCCCAGGGGACCGACAAGCCGCTGGCGGCGTTGATCGATGCCCTCTGCACGCGCGTCCCCGGCCTGCGTCGACTGCGCCTCTCCAGCCTCGAGCCGGGCGACCTGACGGATGAACTCCTGTCGGTTCTCGGTTCCCACGCGCAGGTCGTCCCGCATTTTCATCTGCCGCTGCAAAGCGGGTCCGAGGCGCTGCTGCGCAAAATGAACCGCCAGTACACGCGCGACGATTTCCTGCGCATGGTCGATCGGGTAAGGAATGCGTTCGACCGCCCGGCCTTGACCACGGACGTGGTCGCCGGCTTCCCGGGCGAGACGGACGAGGAATTCACCCGCACGATGGAGGTGGTCGAAGCCGGAGGCTTTATCCACGTCCACGCTTTCCCCTATTCCCCCCGCCCCGGCACCGCCGCGGCAAGGTGGACGAAGCAATTCGTCCGCGGCCCAGTGGTAAACGAACGGATCGAGCGCCTGCGCACCGCAGCCGTCGAACACAGCTTCGCCTTTCGATCCACGTTTCTGGGAGAGACGGTCGAAGTGATCGTCGAGCGCGATGCGGCCGACGTTGACGACGGTCTGAATGTTGAGGATAACTCATCCGGCCGCGCGATCCGGCACGGTCGCTGTGAGCGCTATTTCCCAGTCCACTTCGATGCCCCGCTCGCGAAACCAGGCGACTCGGTACGTCTCAAGATCACCGGCATAACCCCGGAGCAGACGATGGGCCAACCGACAACTGACAACTGACGACTTACAACTGCCCCATGCTATCTGTCATCCAACGAGTCCTTTCCGCCACCGTCCGCGTCGACGGCGAAACCGTCGGCGAGATAGGCCCCGGCCTGCTCGCGCTGGTCGCGGTAACACAATCCGACGGTTCCGAACAGGTTGCATGGATGGCCCGCAAGCTGACGGGCCTGCGCATTTTCCGCAACGGCGACAAGCATTTCGATTTGGATATAGGCCAGTCGGGCGGCGGCATTCTGCTGGTCAGCAACTTCACCGTATCCGCCGCCACGCGCCAGGGCCGCCGTCCGAGTTTCGACGCCGCCGCCGATCCGACG
>JAQGHP010000482.1 GCA_028288775.1 Phycisphaerales bacterium
CACGTGCCCGGAGTGCGGGAGGAAGGTAGGATAATGGCAGGGAGGAACAGCCAGCATCGCCGCACGATCACGCTGACTGGCGTCGAGAGAGAGGCGCTCGAACACGACGGTCAAGTCGTTGGTCGCCGGCCGGTCGAGTGGCCCCATGCCCACCGGACGCCGTTTTTCGCCGAGGCGTACGTTGACCCGGGCGGCACGGAACTTTGGGGGCCGGGCCCTTATCTAAAAGTTCCCGATCAAGACGCGCGGGACGGCGAGAAGTACGTCGATCGGGTTTTCTGCCCTTGGGGATACCCGACCTGGCGATTGCGTTTGATGCGGTCGAAGCTATCACTTACCGTCGCTTCCCTTGGGCTGGCGAAATCGGGTGTCGGGGATTGGGAATGGGTTATCTCGCTCCGGATCGAATGATCTCGCTCAGTTGGAACGCATCGACAAGAGGAAGGTGTACATGGCTCACATCGCCAAACTATTCCTGGCCGCGGCGTGCGCAATGTTGTTGCTGCTGGGTGTCACTCCGTCTTGTTTCGCGGAAGTGATCATTCCGGGCGTCGTGTCGGGGAAGGTGGACGAGCGGGTCAAGGGGTCGGTGCTGATCGAGGAATTGAATTGTGCGGCGTGCCATGTGGGGGAGGGGACGCTGGGGGAGAGGTCGAAGAAATCGCCGCGGCTGGCGGAGGTGGGGTCGCGGCTGAATCCGAATTACATCGAGGCGTTCATCGGCGATCCGCAAGGGACGATGCCGGGAACGGCCATGCCGGACGTGATGGGGCAGCTCAGCGGAGAGGAGCGCAAGGAGGCCGCGAGGGCGATTACCCGTTTTTTGCTGTCGCTGAGGAGGAATGATTTTTCGTTACAGGCGCCCGATGCGGTGGCGGCGGGGCGGGGGGAGCGGCTGTTTCGGGCGCGGGGGTGTGCGGCGTGCCATTCGCCGCGAGACGCGAAGGGGAACGAAGTGCTGGCGAAAACTTCCGCGCCGCTGGGGGCGCTGGAGGGGAAGTACAGCATCAAGAGCCTGGCAGAGTTTCTCAGGCAGCCGCTGGCCAGCCGGCCTTCGGGGCGGATGCCGGACATGCGGCTGCGGGGGGAGGAAGCGGAGAGCATCGCCCATTACCTGCTGCGCGAAACCCGCGTGCCGGGGCATCTCGATTACACGCTCTATCGCGGCGACGTCTGGGAAGGGCTCGAGAGCGCCAACGTCAAGGCGGAGCGGGCGGGGAGGGTGAAGGATTTTGCCCTGGAGAGCCTGGGCGCTGTGGCACACCACTCGGCCATCCAGTATGTGGGATGGCTAAATGTTGCCAACCCGGGGAAATATACCTTCTTCGTCACGATGAACGGCGGATCGCTGCTCGTGGACGGCAAGCCGCTGATCGCGCAGGAACCCAGCGATCGGCGGGGGGTCAAGGAACTGGACGCCGCGGCGGAGCTGGCGCGGGGATGGCGTCGCATCGAGCTCACCTATTTCCATACCGGCCATGACCCGGCGTTCGCGTTCACCATGCAAGGCCCGCAATTCGAGCGGCAGCCGATCCCGTCCTCCATGCTGTCGGTGTCCAACGAAGCCATCGCGGAGTTTGAGCCGCTTAAGGTGGACGCGCAGCTCGCGGCGCGGGGGAGGGAATGGTTCGGGAAGCTCGGGTGCGGCAATTGCCATAATGATCTGCAATCGTCGGCGAAACCTGCAACGGTTTTTGCGATCCTTGATGTGAGCCGCGGATGTTTGAGCGGCGGGGTTGGGGCGTGGCCGCGATTTGATTTGAGTGCGAAGCAGCGAGAGTGGATCGCCGGGGCGCTAGCACAAGCGCAGCGGCCGCACCTGGACGACAAGCAGCAGATCGCCAAAACGCTGGTCACGTTCAACTGCATCGCGTGTCACGAGCGGGCGGGCGTGGGGGGCGTTGCGCCGGAGCGGAACGCGAACTTCACGGGGACGAGCGAAGCGATGGGCGATCAGGGGCGTCTGCCGCCCCCGTTGACGGACGTGGGGGCGAAGCTGAGGCCGGAATGGATCGCCGACGTGCTGTTGAACGGGAGGCGGCAGCGTGATTACGTGGATGCGAGCATGCCGCAGTTCGGCGAGGCGAACGTCGGGCACCTGGTGAACTTGTTCGGCAAGGTGGACGAGCTGGAGGCGGCGGACGTGCCGAAGATCGCGGACGTGAAGGAATCGAAGAAGGCCGGCTGCGAATTGGTCGGCACCACGGGCTTGAGCTGCATCGCGTGCCATGATTTCAATGGGCAGAAGGCGGGGGTGGTGGGGGCGCTGGACCTCATTCACTCGACCCAGCGATTGAAGAAGAATTGGTTTCACCTCTACCTGCGGCAGCCGGCCCGGTTCCACCCGACCGTCATCATGCCCAGCTACTGGCCGGGCGGCGTTTCCACCCGGCCCACCATCCTCGACGGGGACAGCGGCCAACAGATCGAGGCCATCTGGGCCTACCTGGAAGACGGCGGCCGGGCGAAAAAGCCGATCGGATTGTCCCGGCAGTCGAACGAACTGCGGGTGGGCGATGTTGCGGAAATTTGCCGGGGACACAGCCCGGCGGGCTACCGCGGCATGGGCGTGGGATATCCGGAGCGCATCAACCTGGCTTTCGATACGGAGGAGATGGCGCTGCGCGTGTTGTGGAAGGGGGAGTTTGCCAACGCGGACATCGGCGCGTTTTGGCCGCGAGGGACGGAGCAGATAACTTTCCCTCGCGGCATTCCGTTCCACCGGCTCAAATCCTTGGACGACAACTGGCCGTACAAGGGGAAAAACGACCAGGTTTTTCCGCAGGACCACGGGTATCAGTTTCGCGGATATCATCTGGACGCCACCCGGCGACCGACGTTGCTTTACCACTACGGCGACGTCGCGGTGGAGGATTTCTTCGAGGACGTGCGCGACAAGGACGGCAAGGCGTATTTCAAGCGGACGCTGACCTTCGAGGCGCCCGAGGCGCAGGCGCCGTTCTACTTCAGGGCGGCGTGCGGGACGAAGATCACGACGAAGTCCGACCGCGCGTTTCTCCTCGATCAATTGCAGCTTCGCATCACCAGCGATCACAAGGGGATCGTGCGTGAAGGGAAGCCGGGCGAAGTTTTGATTCCCGTGACACTGCCCAAAGGTCGCTCCACTCTCACCCTGGAATACCAATGGTAACCGCACGCACTTTGCTCATTGCTCTGGTGGTTCTGGCCTTCGCGCCGGTTCTTCGCGCGGCGGAGGATCTTGGCGCGATGTGGGGCACGGCCAAAGAAGAGGCGAAGTATTATCCGATCGTGAACGTCCCGATTCCGCCGGAGGTTCCGATGCGGCCGGCGGGGTTGGAGGTTCTGCCGGACGGGCGGCTGGCGGTGGGCACGCGGCGGGGGGATATTTATTTTATCAAGGGGGCGTTCGAGACTCCGCCGAGGCCGGAATATCATCTTTTTGCCAGTGGCCAGGACGAGATCTTCTCACTGTCCTGGAAGGACGGCGCGATGACCGCGACGTCGTGGAGCGAGGTCCTGCGCATCAGCGACAGCAAGGGGGACGGGGTCGCCGACCGGTACGAGACGTTGAGCAACAATTGGGGATACGCCGAGGGGCACGAGTTCGCGTTCGCATCGAAGCACGATCCGGAAGGGAACATCTGGGTTGCGCTGGGGCTGAGCGGCTCGTACGAATCGCACAACCTGTTTCGCGGATGGGCGGTGAAGGTGACGCCGGGGGGGAAGATGATCCCGGTGTGCAGCGGGCTGCGCAGCCCGGCGGGCGTGGGGCCCAACGCCCAGGGCGTGATGTTCGCCATCGAGAGCCAGGGGCCGTGGAACGGGTGCTGTTCGCTCAAGCACCTCAAGCAGGGGGCGTTCGTCGGGCACCCGGCGAGTTACAACTGGTATCCGTTCGTGCCGGGGATGAAAGCCCCCGCGGTGACGCCTGATAGTCCGTCACGTATGGGCGTGGAGCGCAAGCGGGTGAAGGAATTGGTGCCACCCGCGGTTTGTTTTCCGTACATCAAGATGGGCCGCTCGATCTCCGGTTTTCGGCTCAACAAGACCGCCGGCAAGTTCGGCCCGTTCGATGACCAGATTTTTCTGGGCGACTACACGCTGAGCATTCTGATGCGTGCGACGATGGAAGAGATCAACGGCGTGTGGCAGGGGGCGTGTTACCCGTTCCGCGAGGGATTGGCCACGGGGATCATCAACGTGGAGTTTACGCCCAAGGGGCAACTGATCGCCGCGGGATTCACCACGAACAGCCAGTGGCCCGTGCGCGGGACCGAGCCGTTCGCCATCCAGCGCATCGACTGGAACGGCGTGGTGCCGTTCGAGATCAAGGAGATCAACATCAAGAAGGACGGGTTTCTCCTCCACTTCACCAAGCCGGTGGATAAACAGATCGCCGCGAGAGCGGACACGTACGACATCACCACCTACACGCACATTTACCAGTCCGGCTACGGCAGCCCGGAGGTGGACCAGACGACCGCGAAAGTGACCGAGGCCATCCCCTCCGCGGACGGGATGTCGGTGATGGTGCGGCTGGACAATATCGTGCAGGACCATATTCACGAGTTCGATCTGGCGAAGATGACTTCGCAGGACGGCGGGCATCTCCTTCATAAGATGGCGTATTACACGGTGAATGAAATCCCTGCGAACTAGGAGGTCCGCACCGCGGACCGTGCTGGCCTGGTCGGAGCGAAGCTCCGTCTTTACTCCCTCTCCCTCGTACTCGGGGGAGAGGGCTGGGGTGAGGGGCCGAGCGTGAGAGTGCGTGTTGGGCATCAACGCGCACTTCGACGTTCCGCCCCTCACCCTAACCCTCTCCCCCGAGTACGAGGGAGAGGGGACCAGACGCGG
>JAQGHP010000507.1 GCA_028288775.1 Phycisphaerales bacterium
CACTTCGTGGCCTTGTGCCAGCAGCAGGTCGGTCAGGTGCGAGCCGAGGAAGCCCGCGGCGCCGGAGATCAGAATTCTCATAAGGGTCCAAAAGTTGCCAGTTGCCGGGAATAGTTGCCAGTTCTCAGTTGCCAGTCATGCAAATCAGATATCGGTTGTATTCCTACCCTCCGTCACTGACAACTGACAACTGGCAACCAGCAACTCAATCTGAAAATCGAAACCGAATGATCGTGAGGATCGCCTTGATGCCGTCTTTCCAGGTGATCTTTTTGCCTTCCTCGTAACTGCGGCCGTAGTAGGCGACGCCCACCTCGAAAATGCGGATGCGGGGGCGGAGCTTGGCGACCTTTGCCGTCACCTCGGGCTCGAAGCCGAAGCGGTCGCATTTGATTTCTATCCGCTGGATCACCTCCCGGCGGAAGACCTTGTAGCAGACTTCCATGTCGGTCAGGTTCAGGTTCGTGAAGCAGTTGCTCATGAACGTGAGGAAACGGTTGCCCAGCGTGTGCCAAAAGTAGAGGACGCGGTGCGGCTCGCCGCCCATGAAGCGGCTGCCGAAGACGACATCGGCCTTGCCTTCGATGATGGGGAGGAGCAGCTTGGGGTAGTCCGCCGGGTCATATTCGAGGTCGGCGTCCTGCACGAGGACGATGTCGCCGGTGGCGAGCTTGAAGCCGTCGCGAAGGGCCGCGCCCTTTCCCTGGTTCTCAGGCTTGTGGACGATCTTAAAATCGACGCCGGGGAAGACGGAGGGCAGCTCATCCAACCGGGCGGCGGTGGCGTCCTTCGAGCAGTCGTTGACGCAAACGATTTCTATGGAGATGTTCGGGAGCAGCGGCGCCTCGACGACCCGGCGGACGAGCTCCTGGATCGTGCCCCCTTCGTTGTACACCGGGATAACGATCGATAGTTTGACCGGCCCACGCACGAAGGCGGGAATGCCCGCCGGGGCGGGCCGGCCGAGCGGCTCATCCGACATGCCTGTCTCTCCGAATCAGTGAACCCCTTGCGCCGCCAGCCACCGCTCGGCGTCCAGCGCCGCCTTGCAACCCATGCCCGCGGCGGTAATCGCCTGCTTGTAGACGGAGTCGGCGACGTCGCCCGCGGCGAACACGCCTTCCACGCTTGTCGTCGTCCGGAACGGGTCCTTGAGAACAATGAATCCCTTCGAATCCGTCTCCAATTGCCCTTTCAGAAATCCGGTATTGGGCGTGTGCCCGATGGCGACGAACATGCCCGACGCGGCGATCGTCGAGCTTTCGCCCGTCTTCACGTTCTTCACTCGCACGCCCGTCATCGTCGGGATATTGTCGCCGAAGGGAGTGGAGATCGTCTCGCCCAGAACTTCCTCGACGGCAGAGTTCCATACCGGCTTGACCTTCGGGTTTTCCAACAGGCGCTTGGCCATGATCGGGCTGGCGCGGTTGAGCGTATCGCGGCGATGCACGAGGTAAATCGTGCTGGCGTACTTGCTGAGGTAGTTGCCTTCTTCGCTGGCCGAGTCACCCCCGCCGACCACGATGAGCGGCTGGTTGCGGAACCGCGGCAGCGCGCCTTCACATACGGCGCACGCGGAGACGCCATGATTCTTATAATGGCTCTCGGATTCGAGCCCGAGATAATTCGCGCTCGCGCCGGTGGCCACGATAAGCGTCTGGGCCTCTACTGTTTCCCCGGCGGAGTCCTTGAGGATGAACGGCCGCCGCGACAGGTCGACGTCGACGATGTCTTCCATCACGCTTCGCGTGTCATACTTCTCCGCCTGTTCCTTCATCTTCACCATGAGCTCGGGGCCGGTAATGCCCAGCGGGAATCCCGGGAAATTTTCCACGTCTGTGGTGAGGTTGAGCTGGCCGAGAGGGAGCGTGCCGCGGAGGCGGTTTTCCTCCGTCAGGGCCCCTTCGTAGACGAGTGGAGTAAGGCACGCGCGGGCGGCGTAGATGGCGGCCGTCCATGCTGCGGGACCCGAACCGATGATTACAAGTTTTTCAGCCATGCGTCGTCCCAGGCAAAATAAGCTCGCGCGTCGCCCGACAGCGCGTGTTCGACCCTCAGCCGGTGCGAGGGAAGCAGGTCAGGAAGCGCGTCCGGGCGGAAGTAGCGCACTTCCAACGATTCATCGTCCGCGATCCGCAGTTCTCCGCCGACCGGCCGGCAGAGGAACGTGGCGGCCGAATAGAGAACCTCGTCGCCATTGGAATACTTCACCACCGGGTCCGCGTAAACGCCCACGAGCCGCTCGGGCCGAACGACCAGCCCGGTCTCTTCAAACGCCTCACGAACCGCGGCCCTGGCGGGCTCTTCGCCCGGATCGGGCGCGCCGCCGATGACGTACCACTTGCCGTCATCGGCCGAGCGGTGCAGCAGCACTTCGCCCCGGTCGTTGACGATGATGGCGGAAACGCCGGGCATCATCAGCCGATGCGTGCCGACCAACTGGCGGACCTTTTTGAGGTACTCGGAAATCGGCATCGCGTACCCGTTCAATTCCGACGTCGACCACGGCACGAACTAAAATCCGAATTCCGAATTCCCGAAACCCGAATCAAATCCGAATGACCAAATCCCAAATCCGAATTGCCCGATTCAAGCCACCTGGCTCAGGTCTGCCCTTGGGATTTGGTCATTCGGATTTGATTCGGGTTTCGGATTTCGTCATTCGGGTTTATGGCTCGTCTTTCATCGGCTTCCATTACCACTAGGCAATTCTAGGCCATCGCCGCGACCACGGCATCTCCCACCTGCGCAGTTGACGCCGTTCCGCCCAGATCGCGGGTGTGGTTCTTTGGGTCGGCCACGACGCTCTGGCAGGCGCGGTTGATCGACTTGGCGGCCTCGGGCTGGTTCAGGAAATCGAGCAGCATGGCGACGGATAGGAACGTCGCGATCGGGTTGGCGAAGCCCTTGCCGGCGATGTCGGGGGCGCTGCCGTGAACGGGCTCGAACATGCTCGCCGCCTGCCGCGTCGGGTTGAGGTTGCCGCTGGCGGCCATACCCATGCCGCCCTGAATCGCCGCTCCAAGGTCGGTGATGATGTCGCCGAACATGTTGGTCGTCACGATCACGTCGTAAATCTGCGGCTTGGTCACCATATACATGGTGCAGGCGTCCACGTGATGGTAATCGGTGGCGATGCCGGGGTACTCGGCCTGCACCGCGTCAAACGCCCGCTGCCAGAGGTTGTGGGCGAAGCGGAGGACGTTGGTCTTGGCGACGAGCGTGACCTTTTTGCGGTTGAATTGCTTAGCGTATTCGAAGGCATAGCGGATGGCGCGCTCGACGCCGCGGCGGGTGGTGACCTCGATCTGGTTGGCCACTTCGTGCGGCGTGTTCTTGTAGAGGAACCCGCCGTTCTGGCAATAGAGGCCCTCGGTGTTTTCCCGCACGATCACCATATCGATGTCCTGCGGCTTGGCATTCTTCAGCGGCGTCGGCACGCCCGGCAGCAGCCGCGTGGGGCGGAGGTTGATGTACTGATCGAGCTCGAAGCGCATCTTGAGGAGGATCTCGGCTTCGAGAATGCCCTGGGGGATCTGTGCCGACCCGCGCGGATCGACGCCGACTGCGCCGAAGAGAATGGCGTCGTGCGCCGCGAGCTCTTTGAGGGCGGAGTCGGGAAGGGTGATTTTCTTCTCGAGGTAGTATTCTCCGCCGAAGGGGTAATCGGTGGTGGAGTAGGTGAAGCCGAACTTGCGTGCGGCTGCCTTGAGGACCTTAAGGCCCTCGGGAATAACTTCTTTACCAACCCCGTCGCCGGGCATGACTGCGATTTTCATAGGAGCGAAGACGATAGCGGAGCGCGGGGCGGGATTCAAATTGGCGCGTGTTGGGATGCGGCAAGAAGAGGATCGAACCGCAGAGGCCGCGGAGAGCGCAGAGAGAATCAAAACCCATATTGGTCCAACCGATCCGAAATGCTCCGTGACGTTTCAGGGCCGGGGCGTGTCGCCGCGGTCGGGCCGGAGGCCCGCTCTTTTCCCTCTCCCTCGTACTCGGGGGAGAGGGCAGGGTGAGGGGCCGAGCGTGAAGTTGCGTCATGAGCAATGGAATTCGCACTTCGACGTTCGACCCCTCACCCCAACCCTCTCCCCCGAGTACGAGGGAGAGGGAGTCAGACGGAGCTTCGCTCCGCCCGGGCCGGCACGGCCCGGCTCTGACAGCAACCGGACCGATTAGGTCGGTCCTGTCACAACGCAAAGCATCATGTAATCGGCGCGTCTCGACGTACGGCCCCACATTCGGGGCAGCGGTCGGTGGTGGCGCGGAGGTCGTAGCCGCAGGAGGGGCACAGTCCGCGGCGGCGTCTTGCGGAGCGCCGTACCCGACCGGCAAGCCACAGCGCGGGGAAGACAAGGGTCGCCGGGATCAACCAGGAATAGCGCAACGAGACAATCGCGACATCGAGCTTCGCATGCCATTCGTCGC
>JAQGHP010000511.1 GCA_028288775.1 Phycisphaerales bacterium
GACGGAGACCTTGACGAAGCAATCACCGAAGTTGTGATCCGCGGGGAAGTACTGGCCGCCGGGGAAATTGGTTGAGGCCGTGTTGAATGTACCGTTGCCGGTCTCGAAATACAGGTTGCCGCTGGCATCGACGGCAGTGATGCCGCCGCCGCCCCAGATGCCGCCCAAGCCGCCGTTGGGCGTGGTGTTGATGACACCGGTAAGGTTCAGCGAGGCGGCATCGTAGGCCAGCACCCAGCCATGGTACGGCCCGTTGTCGCCGTGACTGGCGAAGGCAATGTAGATGGTCTTGGTGGAGTTGGCGTTAGTAACCAGCACCACGCCCGGACGGTCCATCTGGCGCTCGGCATTGAAATAGACCCTGCTGGTCCCTCCCCAGCTCCCGGCGGACCTGCCGTCGAATGCGGCCTGGGCGGTAATTTGGCCGTCGCCGGTGCCATTGACGAAGGGGTCGGTGGTGCCTGTCGCTCCCGTGGTTCGGTAGTAGTAGGTGCCGCCGCTATTGATGGTGTCGCCGATTACGGCGCTGGAAATAATCGCGCCGTTCTGGATGTTGATCTTGTAGAGCGTGTAAATGTAGTGGGAGAAACCGCCAGCGTCGATCTGCTTGGTCTTGGCGGTCAGGTACAGGCTGCCCCCCCCGACCGTTGGGTCGATGACCGGAGTGGCGGTGATGCCGATTTCGGGGCTGATGTCGCCGCTGCCCGTATCCGAAGAAGGCATGGTGGTAATGCCGGATGCGAGGTTGGGGTTCAGCGGGTTCGGATTGCCTGAGGCGTTATAGATAAACGAGTCATGCCAAAGCATGCTGCCGCCGTTGGTGTCGATGGCGTACAGGCTGTCGTGCTGCGTGGTGACGAACGCGACGTTGTGCGTTCCCTGAAGGTTTCCGGTCGTGATGTTAACGGCGGGCTCATAGAGCGGCTGTCCGTACACCTGCCCGTCCACGCCAACCGTAAACTGCTTGCGGAACTGGTTGATGTTGACGGTGTCGTTGATGCTCGCGGGCGTGAGCAGCGTTTCGGTGTTATTGACGCCCGTGCTCTGGTTGTTGTTGTGATACGTCAGGACGGAGGTGGAAAGCAGCGTTCGCGCTTCGAGTCCCTCGACCGCCGCGCGGAGAACCGCAGCCTTGCGATGCAGACGGGATCCATTTTCGTTGACGCTCCGCTCCCCCAGCCGTGAACTCCGCATTTTCATCCTCCAGAGGTGTGAATCTCTCGTGTTGTGGACACGCCCGAATCCTGGACACGCCCGAACGTGCAACTCCGCGCCGCGTTATAACGCCGTATCCCGGCCGTTATTGCGAACCCCTCACCGAAATGACAACGTCTCCCAACCGATCCTGGAATCGAAGACAGGGGCGACACGGATCTGCGGTACAAACTCCGGCGGCTTCGCCGAAGAGAAGTGAGGGGACAACTGCTCAAACAAGCTTCCGCGCTTCGCCGCTAATTTGGTATTTAAGCATTTATCACCAACATGCAGTCTGGTCAAGAAAATTCGGTGGCATATCAAATCATTGCATGGTATCTGCGGAAAATAGACGGCTAGAGGCGGATTGCAGGCCCGTACATATGCCGGATGGCTTGTCTGTGCGTGGCAGGGAATGGCGTCGTCTCACTCGGGAGGCCGTCCACAATGCGGGCAAGCAACCGTCCCACCAGCGGGGTAAACCGTGCCGCAATTCTGGCACTTTTCGGCACGGATGACGTTTGTCTGGCCGCACTTAGGGCACGGGAGCGGGTCGCCGTAATGGGCGGCGTGCCATTGCCCCAGCTCGCGCGAGCTCATTGAGAATTCGGCCTTGCACGACGGGTTCTGGCAGATCCACCAGGTACCATGGGGGAAGTTTGCATTATTTGCAGCATGCCACCTCATGGCGACCGCCGAAATCGCAATGACCACCACCACCGCGCCGCCGGCAAGTATGAGTCGGTCCCGATTCATTATCCGCCCCCGGGCACATGGTCGTTGTTCCACATCGCGTTCATGTTCCGCGACGGTGCTTTGGTCAAGTCTGATACGTTCGTAAGCTCCGCCTGTGCGTACCACAGAACATGACCATCGCAGAACAATACGTTGGCGCCCTTGTTGTGGATTTTTCCGGGGTACTCCGACGGCGTGGTGGGGTCGATGTTGTAGTCCCAGGAGCCATCGGGGGTATTGTCGGCGATCGCGATCATTTCGGTCGGCATTCGGACGGCGGTGGCCCGCAATTCCTTCACGCTCCACAGGTCTCCGCCCAAGCCCTTTTGCAATCCGTCAGGGCCGACACCTCCGCGGTACATGCCCCAGTCGTTGTAGCCATAGGAGAAGGGGACGACGAAGACATTGAGCAGCAATTCGCCCGGCTTATATCCCCATCCGGTGTCCGGGTTGGTCGCGAACTTGCCGCCGGGCGAGCCCTTGATCCGCTGCCATTCGAAGCCCCCGTCGTTGGAAGGACAGAAGAAGACACCCTGGTTGTCGTTCAGGTACGCGCGTAGGCGGGTCGGCCATGCCGCGACAGGCTGGCCGCCGGAGGAAAGCCCCGCGTGCCCCGGGTAGTATTTGGTCTCGCTGGTGTACATCACCAGCGCCTGCCCCATCTGCCGGAGATTGCTGGCGCACGCCACCTGCTGAGCTTGCTGGCGGGCCCGGTGCAAGGCGGGCAGCAGGATGGCGATCAACGCCGCGATGATCCCGATGACGACGAGCAGCTCGACCAGAGTAAACCCTGCCTGCCTGCGGAGCATGATGGGATTCCCACCGATCGATTCGTGCCGAATCGTTTGCCGATCCATGCGTTCACCATTGCAAAGACGTGAGGAGCTTCAGGTTGAACGATACCGCACGGTCGCGGAGGGCACAATGAGATCCGTGCTTGCCGCAATGAGATTCGTTGCGCATGATCGTTGATGTGCATCAGATGGCACGCGGCGTCGGGGATTTACTCCCCTCGGCATTTTGTGCAAGGATTTACTTCCCTCAGATCGATCCGATACCTGCATCGCTCTCGATCACCCTCTAACTCAATCCTTCCGCAGTCGGCAATCGGCCGCGTGATAATTTCCACCAGGACCGCCCCGAGCCCCTCGCAAGTCCGGCGTGAGGCGAGGTTGTCCGGGTGGCACGTGATCCAAAGCGTTTGCATGCCGTGCGCCCGCGCCAGCGGAAGGAGAAGCCCGCAAGCCCTCCGGGCATACCGATGACCGCGCCACTGCGGGTAAACGGTATAGGCGAAATGCCCGTCGTACTGCTCCAATTCAAAGCTGCCCCCGATGCGAAAGTTGATCATCCCGACATCTTCGCCCGCAGCGCGAAGCGTGAACCAGTACGACGGGACGCGCCCGTTCGCGCTATCGGCGGGCGACCGGCGGGTGAGCACGACCTCCAGATCGCCGTCCCGCAACGGGCCGGGGTCGAGGAATGCAAAGCCGGCCGCTGGGTCCATTCGAGGATTGTACCAAGCCGACGCGGGCCTGATTTCCACCTCGTAAATCTCCACCACGGCGGCGCGACCGGGCCTGCCCAACTTGCCAGTCCCCGCGCCTCACTTTAGTATGGGCCGCGTACCTCTTACGCACTGGCACCAGGAGACTCGTATGCTGCGATGGCTCGTCGGATCTCTCGCGGTTCTTGCACTCGGCTTCCCCCTCTTCGCACGCGAAGGAACCGTCATCACCAAGGATGGCCATTCGTATCCGGGCGACGTTACCGTCAAGGGTGACACTGTGGAAATTGTCTCCCCGGGCATTAACGGCCCCATCGGCATCAAGATGGCCAACGTGGATAAGATCCAGTACGTCGATGATCTTTCCGCGGAAGTGAAAACGGGGCTGGCGAAGCTCGATAAGCGCGACGTCAAGAGCCGCATCGCACTTGCGAAAGTCGCAGTCGAAGGAAAGGCGTACGATGCCGCCCGCGCCGTCCTACTTGACGCACAGGCCATCGAGCCGGCCAACCGCGAGGTGGCCGACATGCTCGTACAGGTAAACCGCCACCTCGCCCCCGCGAGCCAGCCGTCGCCCGGGCCTGCCCCGGCAGTCCCCGACCCCAATCCCGCACCGGCTCCCGCAACCCGCCCGGGCACTGAACCCTATGTCGCCAAACGCGAAGTGACGCCCGAGGAAATCAACCGCATCCGTCAGTTGGAATGGCGAAAGGATGAGCCGCTTCCCATCAAGGTGCGAATCGATGGCGACACCAAACGCAAGTACATTGCCAGCGACCCCAGCATCACCGCGGCAGAATTCGCCAAGCTCCCCCCCGACCAGCAGGGGGCGATGATCCTCCTCAACGGCAAGCCCGACCTCTATCCCGGCGTCCACGTCGAAAGCGACCCGGTAACTGTGCTCGAGTTCCGCAAGAACGTGCAGCGCGTGATCGTGCAGGGCTGCGCCACCGCGGGCTGCCACACCGCCGGCAAAGCCGGGAGTTTCTCCCTGGTCGCCGCCAACAACGACGCGGCCATCTACACCAACTTCCTCGTGCTTCAGAAATACTCCAAGACGATTCCCCCCAAGGCCGGGGATCCCGCTACCGCCAAGGGGACGCAGCGCATTGTCGTAGACCGCGCCTATCCTGACCAATCGCTTCTGTTGCAATACATGTTGCCCTCGGACCTCGCCGACACTCCGCACCCCGCTGCCCCCGGCTATAAAGGGGCGGTCAAGACTAAATCCGCGCCGGGCTACGCCCAGGTCGCCCACTGGATTGGGGAACTGAACCCCATCGCCCCCGACTACAGTATTGATCTCTCCAAGGACCCGCCCAAGAAGGAGGCGAAGGAAGGGAAGTGAGTTGCGCCCGGTCAGCAAGCCTTTCTTCGCGATCGTTCAGGGCCCGACCTCAACCGCTTACTGCGTTTCGCGCGTCCAAAGCCCGTCCGGCCTCGACCGTTTAGCCGCCCCGCTTGCGGGGCGCGTTTCGCGCCAGCGAAAGACAAACGCCCCGCAAGCGGGGCGGCTAAACAGTTGCTCAGCCCGACCAGGTATATTGGCCGCGCGAGAAGGAATAAACCTGGAACGGAAAAGCGACGGTACGGACTCGAGGGAGAAGTAT
>JAQGHP010000549.1 GCA_028288775.1 Phycisphaerales bacterium
TCTGCGCCTCCGCGCCTCTGCGTTCATTCCTCCCCCCGGCCACCTGCGTCTCACCGCCCCGCCAACTCGCGCCACACGTCGGCGAGGTTCAAACTCATTTTGACGCGGACCGCCCCCGGCGTCGGCGAATCGTAATCGACCTTCGACAGCCTCGCCCTCGCCAGGCTTCGGGCCAGCGCTCCTTCGATCCGCGGGTCCTGCCGGGCGGCATCACCCAAGGTGAGCTTGTCGGTCAGCGGGAGCGCGTTCACCCGGCCGCGGAGATGTTGCAAAGCGACGGCCTCGGCGGCGCGAGCGGTCCGGAGCTTGGGGCCGGCGGAGGAGGCGGCCGCGCCTTCAGCATCCGCCGTGTCGTCGGCCCATGCCGGGGGCTGGCGCGGGATCATGATCGCGGCGGCTCCGGGCTGCCCTGAGGCCGCGACGGCCCGGCCCACGGGCGGCGCGACGCGGCTCTCGACCTGCTGCCGCAACTGATCCCACTGCGCCTCGCTCTTGGGCGCGTCCGTCTGCTTTTCCAGTCCCGCGCGGACCGTGGACCACAGCTCGTCCGGCGCCGCGGCGAGCGTCAGCCGGACCTCAAGATCATCGCGAAATTCGATCGACGTGATCGGCCGGCCCTCGAGCCATTTGCCGACCGCATCACCCCCGGCGGGCGTCGCCAGCGCATCGGCCAAATGTTTTCCGTCGGCAAGATCGATCGGCCTGAGGCTATCGAGCACCCGCTCCGCCGCGTTTTGGCGGGCGGCGCTGATGGCGGCGGTCCGGTCCTTCTCGTTCACCGCACGCCATGCGACTTGCGACTCGTCCGGCCGCAACCGCTCGGCCGCGTTGCCCGCGGTGCTGGAGCCGGTTGCGGGAAACGTGCGGTCGTTCCAACTCTTGAGCCGGTCGCGCAGGGTCTTCAAAGGGACGGGAACCGCCTTGGGGTTTTTTTCGGCAAGCGCAAGGAGCGTCCGGGCGACGTCGCCGCCGCGAACTTCCAAGCGGACCTGACAGGTCTGGTCGTCGAGCCATCGGGTCCCGCCGATCTGGTCGGCAGACCGCAGCACGGCATCAAGCTGAACCTGCCCCCCCGTGCGATCGACCAGCGACTGCACCGTCATGTCCCCCGCCACCGGCATCGCCAGCACTTCCAGCCGGAGCCTTTCGTAGGCGTCGGCTGCGGCAGCCGCCACTTGCGACCGGCGTGCGTCTTCCTGCCCCCGCGCTCCCGCGCAGAGCAGACAGACCAGTAACACCGCCGTCATCGGGCGCATCGCCATTCCCCACATCGGATTAGTCCGCCACGCGATTTGCACACCTTTTCAGACAGTGCCAATGGGCATACGTTAGGCCCCCGACCGGCAAAGTCCGCCTGCCAAGGGCATCGTAGCAGATGGGGCCGGCCGTTCACACATTCAATGGCAAATGCCCCACCCCCCTGCCATTATCGGACTTGCGACATGCAGTGCGCGATAACCGCGGTGCGGATAGCCGCGAAGACGCGAAGGGGCCAAAGGCAGACGCGAAGAGGAGCAAATGCAATGCGCCAAGGCGCCGAGTGGCCAAGAGAGCCAAGAATTAAGGACCAAGCTGGAGCCGACCTTCCTTGGCGGGGCTTGGCTGCTTGGTTTCTTGGCGCTTAGCTTTTGTTTTTTTGCCTCCAGCGCTGAGAAGCGCGAACGACGTCAATGCGTTTCATCTGTGTCCATCGGTCTGCATCTGTGGCAATACTCTTCTGCCTTTCTTCGCGTCTGTCTTCGCCCCTTCGCGCCTTCGCGGTTTTCCGCTCCGCGGTTCTTGCGATTCACCGAGCACCCGGTGTTGTCAATTGCTTTCCGCCCCCTGCTTTCTTACGATTCCCTTTCCCGCCAGACGGAACACTTTCCGCCGTTTTACTGGCGGAAGCGCATGGAAGCCCAACAGGAGCGATCGAATGTCGGTGGTCCGCCGAAAAACTCGCAAGGTGATCGTCGGTGACAGGCAGCACGGATTCGTCGGCATCGGCGGAGACGCCCCCGTCGCCCTGCAGACGATGACCAGCACCTACACCTACGACATCGACACCACCGTCAAGCAGATCAACGCCCTGCACCACGCCGGGGCCGATCTGGTGCGCGTCGCGGTGCCCGACAAACAGGACACCGCCGCCCTGAAGGAGATTCTCAATCAGGTCCGCGTCCCGCTCATCGCGGACGTGCATTTTCATTTCGAGCGGGCACTGGAATCGATCGAAGCCGGCATCCACAAAATCCGCCTGAACCCGGGTAACCTCAAAGACCGGCCGAAGGTGGAAAAGGTGATCGCCGCCTGCAAAGAACGCGGCATCCCCATCCGCGTCGGCGCCAACGAAGGCGGCATCGTCGAACGCGGCAACAAGGCCCAGCGGGCCGAGGAACAAGCCGCCCTCGAGCAGGATTACCAGGGCCAGATGACCGCCATCATGGTGGAAAAGCTCGAAGAATACCTGCGCATCTTCGCCGACAATGACTTTTACGACGTCGTGCTTTCCGCCAAGAGCGTGGACCCAGAGATCGTGTTGTCGGCCTATCGCGAGTGCAGCAAGAAATTTGATTTTCCACTGCATCTGGGCGTGACCCACGCCGGGCCACCGGAGACGGGGCGCATCCGCTCGGTCGTGGCGCTGGGCGCGCTGCTGGCCGACGGCATCGGCGACACCATTCGCATCAGCTACGCCGCGGACCCGATTTATGAAGTGGAAGACGGCAAGGAAATGCTCCAGGTCCTGGGCCTGCGGCTCCGCTCCGAGCCCGAGCTGATCGCCTGCCCGACCTGCGGCCGGATCGAGATTGACCTCATCGCGATGATGGCCGAGGTGCGTCGGCGGATGGCCGAGATCGACGTGCCGGTGAAAGTGGCCGTCATGGGCTGCGTCGTTAACGGCCCAGGCGAAGCCGAGGGGAGCGACGTCGCGGTTTTCGCCGGCAAGCACAAGGGCGTGATCTACGTGCAGGGCGAGCAGGTCGCGACGGTAAGGGAGGACGAAATCCTCGACGCCCTCTTCGCCGAAGTCCGTAAGTTCGCCGACAAAGTCAAACGCGGCGAAGCGAAGCTAAAGAACACCAAAGTCCACATCAAACCTCCCGACCCCATCGGCGAACTGGGCAGTGGGTGGGACAAGATCAAAAAAGAGGGGCTGTCGCTGCCGGTGATGAGGGGGTAGGACGTCCATCCCAGCCACCGGCTCACCTGCGGAAATCTGCCGGGGTTATTCACAGCGACCGCGCGCACAAAACGTCTCCTTCATCATGAAGCCGGCCAAGGCATTTTTCGAAGACATCCGCGCCCTGATCGCGGCCGCCCGCACGACGGTGGCCCGGGGCGTGGACCTCGTGCAAGTCCACACCAACTTCGAGATCGGCCGGCGCATCGTCGAGCAGGAGCAGAAGGGCAAGGATCGCGCGGCCTACGGCGAGGTGGTACTGAAGGCCCTGTCTATGCGGTTAGGAAGAGAATTTGGCGAGGGATTCTCACAGCGGAATCTCGAACTCATGCGCCGGTTTTACCTGATATATGCAAATCGTCGGCCGCGGATTGCGCAGACGCCGTCTGCGCAATTGGCCACTGACAAGAAAAACCAGGCGGCGTCTGGAGAATTCGGTACCACGAAAAAAATCCCGTCGCGTCCCTTCACATTAAGTTGGTCTCACTACGTATTTCTCCTCAGCGTCAACAACCCCGATGAGCGCAGCTTCTACGAAATCGAAGCGACCTCGCAGAGCTGGACCCTGCGGGAACTCAAACGCCAGTTCGACTCCAGCCTGTACGAGCGTCTCGCACTGAGCCGCGATAAGAAGGGCATCCGCAAGCTGGCTAGGGATGGCCAAAGGGTGACCGACGTCCACGACCTGCTCAAAGAGCCGCTGGTGCTGGAGTTCCTCGGGCTCGACGAACGAACGAGCTATTCCGAATCCGACCTGGAGTCCGCCGTCATCAGTCAGATCGAGCGCTTCCTTCTGGAACTCGGCAAAGGCTTCCTCTTCGAGGCCCGGCAGCGCCGCTTCACGTTCGACGAAGAGCATTACTTCGTGGACCTCGTTTTTTACAACCGCCTGCTCCGCTGCTACGTGCTGATCGACCTCAAGCTCGGGAAGCTCACGCACCAAGACCTCGGCCAGATGCAGATGTACGTGAACTACTTCGACCGCGAGGTGACCGCGCCCGACGAGTCGCCGACGATTGGCATCATCCTCTGCAAGCAGAAGAACAAGGCCCTAGTTCGCATCACGCTCCCCAAGGACGCCAACATCCACGCCCGCGAATACCAGCTCTACCTGCCGAGCAAGGCGCAACTGCAGCGCAAGCTCATCGAGTGGGCCGGGGCGCGGGAATAAGTCTTCAGAAAGCAGGCGCGCCACTCCTGCGCGTGGAACGCAACCGCTCTTGCGGCGCGGACGGGCTACGCAATGATCTCCCGCATCGGCTCGCCGAAATCGATTTCCAATCGCTTTCTCCCGGGCACCACTAGTTTTCTGGGGTCGAGGCCCAGTTGGTGCAGGACCGTCGCGTGGACGTCGGTGACGTAGTGGCGGTGCTCGGTGGCGTGGAAGCCCAGTTCATCGGTTGCGCCGTGGACGGTGCCGCCCTGGATGCCGCCGCCGGCGAGCCAGATGGAGAAGCCGAAGGGGTGGTGGTCGCGGCCGTCGCCGCCCTGTGCGCCGGGAGTGCGGCCGAATTCCGTGGCCCAGACGACCAGCGTCTCGTCGAGAAGGCCGCGTTGTTTGAGGTCTTTGATCAATGCCGCGGCAGGTTGGTCGGTCTGGGCGCAGAGGGCGGTGTGGCCAGCCTTGAGGCCGGCGTGGGCGTCCCATTCACCCGCGCCGCCGTTGCTGCCGTGGAATACTTGCACGAACCGCACGCCGCGTTCGACAAGCCTTCTGGCGGCGAGGCATTGACGGCCAAAGTCGCGTGTCACATCCTTGTCGAGCCCGTAGAGTTGCTGTGTGGCGGGGGATTCCTCGTCAAACCGCACGACCTCCGGCACGGCGGTCTGCATGCGGAACGCGAGCTCGTAGCTCTTGATCCGCGCCCGCAGCGCGGGGTCATCCGGATATTGCACGGCGGAAACTCCATTGAGCTTCCGCAACAGCTCGAACTCGGCCTCCTGCTCCTGCTTGTAGACTTCGCGGCCGGGGGCGGCGAAGGGGAGTGGGTTATTGGGGTCTACGCCAAGCTCGGTGCCGTTGTGTTCGGGGCCGAGGTAGCTCGCGCCGTGGGCCCAGACTCCGCCGCAACAATCGGCGACAGGCTTGCCGAGCACGACGAACGCCGGGATGTTCTCGTTGAGGCTTCCGAGCCCGTAATGCACCCACGACCCGATGGTGGGCAACTGCCCCTCGAGGGCGTGGCGGCCGGTGTGGAACTGGAGCTGCGCGCCGTGGTCGGTGTCGGTGGTCCACATCGAGCGGACGACCGCGATGTCGTCGATGCACGAGCCGACGTGCGGGTACCAATCGCTCACCTCGATGCCGCTCTGCCCGCGCTTTTTGTAGCCGACCTGCAGGGGATAAATCGTCGGCTGCACCGGGTGCAGCCCCTTCACCACCTCGCGCACGTTTTTCTTCGTGAAGGGCGAATCGAGAACCGCCTTGAAGGGGCTTTCGCCGATCGTCTTGCCGGCGTATCGGTTGAGCGCTGGCTTGGGGTCGAAGCTCTCGACGTGCGAGACGCCGCCGACCATGAAGAGCCAGATGACATGCTTGGCCTTGGGAGCGAAGTGCGCGAAGCCGGTGGGCGGGGACCACGGGGCGGCGGCGTCATCGGCCTTCACGATCCCGTCGCGCTGGAGGAGCGAAGCGAGGGCGACGCCGGTGAAGCCCATGCCCAGGTCCGCGAGAAACGCGCGTCGCGGGAAGCGGCGGCAGCTTGGGTCGTGCATCATCTGCAAGTCCTTCAGTTGGTGACGCCTGGACGTTTACCGCTCCTCGCGCCAAAGGCTTGTTCGGTCTCAGTCGTTTAGCCGCCTCGCTTGCGAGGCGCGTTCTTCGCGCCAGCAAATTGGTTCCCTCTTCTGTCGCTGCGCTCGGGCTTTCTTCGATCCGAGTACGGATCGAACGTCACGGAGTACCGTGACCCATGGGCGGGCCGCCCATGCCACGGGTTTATGGCTTCGCGAACTTGCGATCATTGAAATTCTCCATGAACTTGAGCTTCGTCACGGACCCTTTGGACGCTCATCGGATCGTCACGAAGTCGTTGTGATTCAACAGCACGTGAACCAAATCCTCCCGCGCTCGCTGGGCGGGATCGGTCGATGGCTTCGTCGCGCCGGCTTCACCCGAGCTGAAGGCGGTGAGCGAAGATGCATCCTTTAATCGTTTGGTCTGGTCGGCGAGGAACCGGACGCACGCGTCCGTTTCCGCATCGGTCGGCGGGCGACTAAGGACCTGCTCGAATGCGTTTGCGATGAACGCGCTGTTCGTTGCTTCATCGGAACCCAACTCTTTTCCCAAGTCGGCGGCGAGCCTTCTCGCCGCGGATTGGGACAAAGGGCTGTTGGCCATCGCCAGCGCCTGTTGGGGCATGATCGTCGGCATTCGCCGATAACACTCGGCGGGGTTGGGGGCGTCGAAAACTTTCAGGAAGACCATCTGCTTTTCGGCGGCGGTGCGGAAATAAAGGCTCTTGCGGTAGATGCTCTGGCCGGCGGATTCGTCGAGGTCGGGGCCGCCGAGGGTCGTGTCGAGCTGGCCGGAGACGGACAGGATGCCGTCGCGCACCGCCTCGGCTTCCAGTCGGCGGGGGTTCATCCGCCATAGCGTGCGGTTGTCGGGGTCGATCTTTACATCGGGATCGTTCTCCCCGGCGGCGCTTTGCATGCGGTAGGCGGCGCTGGTCACGATCAGGCGGTGGATCGCCTTCATCTTCCACCCCCCTTCCATCAGCTCGACCGCCAGCCAGTCGAGAAGCTGCGGGTTGGTGGGAGGTTTCCCGTTGAGGCCGAAGTCGAAGACGGTCGGCACCAAAGGCTCGGCGAAATGGCGGGCCCAGATGTGGTTGATCGCCACGCGCGCCGCCAGCGGATTGGAGCGGGAGGTGATCCACCGCGCCAACGCGAGCCGCCGGCCGGTGCTGGAGGCGGGGTAAATGTCGCCCATTGATTGATAAAGCGGCAGCGGGTGCTCGCACGCGGCCTGGGCATCGGCCAGGACCTTGCAGGCCTCGGCGTGTTTCTTTTCGGCCGCAACCATCGCCGCGGCGTCCTTGCCGGAACGGGCGGTCAGCAATTCGTTCCACGCCTGCAATAGCGCCTCCTGCGCCTTTGCCGACCGGGCCTCAACGTCGGCCTTGCCCGCGGCCATCCCCAGTTCATCGGAATTCGGCGCCTTTGGGGTCGCGTAGCGCGCCGTGTCGGAGGCAAAGCGGGCTTCCACGGAGGTGCGCTGGGCGCGGGCCGTCACCAGACGCAGGCGGGCCAATTCAGATTCTCCCAGTGCTTTGGCCAGCGATAATTCTGCGGCGGTAAGCGGATCGACGGGCGCCGTCGCCGGCCCCGCAGAGGGCACGTCCTTGAGAACCGCATTTATCGCAAGTGGCTCGACGCTAACGTCGATGAACTCGGCCGACGCATCAAACGCCCATATCGATAATTTGCCCGGGCTCCGCCCCTGCGGCAGCCGATAGACAACCGTCAACGCATCATCCACATACACGTTGAGCAGCGGCCCGCGGGCGTCCACGCGCAGGGTGTAGGGCAGGCCAAGCTTGATTGGCAGCGTCTTCGCCCCTTCGGACGGGAATTGCAATGCGACGGGCTGACCGTGGGAGACCTGCACCTTGGGCCCGCCGCTGCAGGCGCTGAGATAAACGCTGGCGGGATTGGCCGAGCCGGAGTCGAACGTGAGGCCGACCGAGCACCATTGCACGCCGCCGGTGATGATGAACTTGAATCGCGCGGTGAAATCCTGCGGGTGGTCCGCCAGGGACGTGAGAGCGTGTTCCTGTGCCCCGGTTTGGAGCTGGAGTAGTCGGCCGGACTTGTATTCCCACTGGCCCGGCCCGGGCTTCCAGAGGTCCTGCCGCTCGCGGGAAAAATCATCGGATAGAAAAGCACCAGCCGGGGGATCGGCCGAGGCGACGCGCACAGGCTCGCTGTCGTGTGGATTACGCGAGCGCGCGATCGCGGCGTCGAGGGCCTTCTGTGCGGTTGCCAGCGCAACGTCTGCCGCGGCAATGTCGGCCTCGGCCTTGCGGACTTTTTCATCCGCCGCGGCAAGCGTCTCCTGCTGCTCGCGCGGCCGCAGGCCGGGGTAATACGCGAGGAGGGGAAGCTTGACGGGCTGCGGGTCGAACTTTCCACCGAGCACGGCGGGAATTGCCGGCGAAAGCGCCGCCGATTCGTCCGGCTGTTTTTCGTCGCCGCGAACGAACAGGAATGTCTTGGCCGCGGCGTCCGCGTCGTAGCTTCGCACCAGGCCGTCCCTGGCCGTGTCGAGTTGGCCGGGCACGCGGTCGGTGCGGACGTTGTATGCCTCGAAGATGGCGCGGAACTGGTAATGCTCTTTCTGGCTGATCGGGTCGTACTTGTGGTCGTGGCACTTTGCGCAGTTGATCGTCAGGCCGAGGAACGCCTTGGAGGTGTGCTCCACGGTGTTTTCCAGCCAGACGTTGCGGTTGAACTTGTACCAGTTGCGGGCGAGGAAGCCGGTCGCGCGGAGCGCCTGGGGATCTTCGGGAGCGAGCTCGTCCGCCGCGAGCATCTCCCGGACCATCACGTCGTAGCCCTTGTCCGCATTAAGCGATTCAACGGTCCAATCGCGCCAGCGCCAAATGAACGGCTGACTGTCGCGCACCTCGGCCATGAAGCCGGCCCAATCGCTGTAGCGCCAAACATCGAGCCAGTGACGGCCCCAGCGCTCGCCGTAGGCGGGCGAGGCGAGCAGGCGGTCCACCACCTTCTCGTAAGCATCGGGCGAGCCATCGGCGAGAAAAGCGTGGAGTTCCTGCCGCGTGGGCGGAAGGCCGACGAGATCGAGATACACCCGCCGTAGGAGCGTCGCGCGGTCGGCCTCGGGGCGGGGCGTGAGCCCCTGCTTCTCATGTCCTGCGGCCAGGAACGCGTCGATGGGATTGCGAACCCACGCGGGATTTTTGACTGCCGGAACCTCCGGCCGCACGGGCGGAAGAAACGCCCAATGCCGATTCGCATCCCCCCTCGGCGGAGTTTCCTCCGCGAAAGTGGGGGCCACAAAACATGTCAGGCAGACCAGCGTGAAGAAATGCACGCGCATCGTTCAAGACATCATCCCCGCAAACCGCGGCAAGCGTCAATCCTGTTGGGCAAGAATGTGTGCCACGACGAGATAGCGCGGCAAGGAATTTAGACGGGGTCGGGAACCTTCGGCGACGATACGTGTTGCCGCACGCATTGCAGCAAACTGTCGGCGGAGAATTCGGCTTTCGTCAGGCATTCCTTCACGCCCAGTGTCCGAGCCTTGAGCTGGAACGTGCGGTCCTTTAGCGCCGAGAACATAATGACCGGGATATCCCTCCACTTGGGAAAACGGCGAATGCCCGCCAAAAACGTCAGTCCGTCCACCTCCGGCATCATCTGGTCCAGCAGAACCAGATCGGGCTTGTGTTCCTTGAGTCGGACCAGACCCTCGGCGCCGTTGTGGGCCGTGTCGGTCTCGTACCCCTCACGCTGCAGCAGCCGGGCCATTGCCTCCCTGCTGCCTGCCATGTCGTCGACAATGAGAATACGGCTCACGTGCGGCCTCCCTTGACCACCAAAGTTGTTGGGGAAACAGAAAGCGTTTCAAGCAAAAGCCGTTCCACGCCCGGGACGGCCGCCGCGAAATCGGGCGTTTGTGATCGGCAGTCCAACGCAAAGCGGGCGGCCGATTGGCCGCCCGCTGCATGCATTTAAATTGGAATTTCCACGCCCGATGTCTTCGCAAACGTGCGCCGGACCCGGAGCTTAGTGTTTCTTTTCGTCGGTCAGCAGCTCGCCCCGGGCAACTGCTGCAAGCTGAGCATCCGCGGGGATTTGCTCGCCGGCATCGGCAAGCATCTGCATGCTCATTCGCCGGACTAGCGCGACGTTCAGGTTGCGCCCCGGGCAATCGGTGCTCTTCGTGTCGCGGTGGCCCAGCACATGCTCTGGCGAAATGTGATAGGTCTTCATCAGGTACGAAGTCAGCTTTGCCAGCGATTTCATCTGGGCATCGGTCGGGTGGGAGACGTCAAAGTTGCCAACAAGGCAGATTCCGATGCCATGTTGGTTGTATTGTTCGCTGGGGGTCTTGGCGTGGGCGCCCCACTTCTGCTTGGGCCAGCGCGAGCCGACCTCGACCTGGCCGTCGCGGGTGTCGGTGCCATTGCCGATGACGAAGTGATAGCCCAGCTCGTCCCACCCCTTGGCCCGGTGCATCTTATCGAACGCCGCGGCGCCGCCCGTGGGGGTGGCGCTGTGGTGAATGACGATCCATTGCCATTGATTGGGCGCGGTAGCCGCGACGGGCACCCAGCCCGCCGGGACGTCTCCCCGCGCACCCACGTGCGACGCGGGCGTCGCCACGTGCGCCGGCGCTATCGGCGCCGGCTGGGGCGCGTATGCCATCGCCGGGGCTGGGCCGGCGGGCTGCATGTTCGGCCCGGTAAAGCTCGGCTGGGGGAGCGACGTGACGACGGAACTACCCGCCTGCTGGTCCTGGCATCCTGCCACGACAAACAAACCTGCCACCACGAGGGGTAAATACCACTTAGCCATCCATGGCCCCTTATCGGAAAAAGGAAGGAAGCGCCGGCAATTTTTGCCTCGCCAAATGGCCAACCATGGCCAAATCCGAGGCATGACCGGGTCTTATACTCAAAACTATACGCAAATGCGTCAAATGCGGTTCAGCCCAACGGCGCTCTACCGCCTGTTGTATCGGACCACGAGGCAAAATTCCAGCATAAGATGCTCGAACTTGCCTGGTCGATTATTAATGACGGCGGGCATTTCCGTGGCACGGGCGGCCCGCCCGTGGGCGGTACTCCGCCTAGCCGGTACCCCGGCTCATGCGGCGCAGCCGCCCGCCGACTACCTCCTCCCATTCCGGCCTGCTGCGGATCACAGTCCATGTGGCACAGCCGCCCCCGGCTGTGTGTTCGTTTCCACCTTTGGCGGAATCACCGCCGGGGGCGGCGGTGCCACACATGCTTTCTTCGATCCGAGGATTTCCCGCAACTCTGGTTGAAAGCGGTGAGCAAGCACGCCCCCCCAACACGTTGAGAGTCGGGCACATCGAGCATGGGCGGCACGTCCACGCCACGGCGAGCGCCTCCCCATCCGTGTTCATCTGTGTTCATCTGTGGCGTCACCTCTTCTTCGCGTCTGTCTTCGCGCCCTTGGCGACTTCGCGGTTTTCCGCCCCGCGGTTCGTGCCAAGGCTTCCCCAATCACCAATCACAATACCGCGCGCATTCACGGCGCAACAACCCGCGCGTGCCGATATACTACCTGTAGAACTTTGCGATCGATCGGAGCTTCCATGAGTCAGGCAGCGCCTTCCCCGGCGTATCTCCATCTCGAAGACCAGATCGATCTCATCGGCCAAAAATACCGCGGGCAGCGCATCCTGCGCGGTGCGATGCTCTGGCTGGGCGGGTTCGTCGTAGCGTCTTTCGCGGCCGTCCTGCTCGCGCACTTCCTGGGGCAGGGAATCGGGACGCGACTCGTCCTCGCCGGCTGGGGAACCGCGGCCGCCCTCACCTCCTGGCACTGGATCGTGCGGCCGCTGCTGATCCGGCCGGATGCGGTCGAAGTCGCGCGGTTCATCGAATCGCGCGTGCCCGGGTTGCACAACGGCCTTACCAACGGCCTGCTGCTCGCCCGCCGGGCGGATATTGCGCAGAGCCCGTGGCTTCCGGAAATTTACGAAGAGATCGCCCGCACCGCGCAAGGCAAGCCGCTGGGCGGCGCGGTGAAAATTCGCGACCTTGGCCCCCTGACCCTTCGCCTGTTGATCCTCGTCACCCCCCTGCTGCTGTTGGCGGCCTTGCTCCCCAAGCCGTTCGTTCACGGGTTCCATCAACTCTTTAGCCCGTCCGCATTCGTGCCAAAAGTTGGGGCCGCGGAGATCATCGACGTGCAGCCCGGAGACGCGACCGTCGTCGCCGGGCAACCCCTGGAGATTACGCTCGTCGCCCGCTGCCCGGGAAATCCGAAGGCCAGGCTCATTTTCGATAAGGGCCCAGGCGCAGATGCCGCCGCGACCGCGTTGGCGGGGGCGGAGCTTTCCCCGTCCACGCTCGTTGATGCGGGCCAGCGCCCGGACCAACGTTCCGATTTGCAATACAACTACCGCGTCGATCATGTCGATCAGCCCGCGCGCTACCGCGTGGAAGTCGCCGGCACGCAGAGCCCGTGGTACACGATCACGGCGGTCCGCCAGGTGAAGCTTAGCGAGTTGGAGATCCACGTTCAGCCGCCCCCGTACACCGGCCAGAGCGCGCAGACGCTGACGATCAAGGCGGCGGACGTCGCCAAGGCGAACGTCATCGTGCCGCAAGGCAGCAAGGTGGAACTGTCGGCGGCCGTGGACGTGGCCGTCGGCGGCGCGATGCTGCAGGCGGGCGAGGCGCAGCCGATCGCCATGGACGCATCGGGCGCAGGTCGGCGATTCACGGCGTCTTTCCCCGTGCTCGACGAAACTCCGGTCGCCGTGCTGCTCACGCAGGGCGGCAAACAGATCATCGCCCGGCTGCCGGACGACGCGCTCGTCATCCACTGCATCAAGGATCAGCCCCCGGTGGTAGAGATGAAGTGGCCGACGCAGGACGTCTCCGTTGCGCCGGACGCCGAGTTGAAAATTCGCGCGTTGCTCAAGGACGACTACGGCATCGCTTCGTCGCGTATCACGATGGCCGTGGAAGATGCTTCCGCGCCAACGGCCGCCGGCGTAGCGTCCGAAGAAAAAGGCACGCCGCAACTGGCATCCGTTCGCGACGAGAGCTATCCGCCGGGCGCCGGGGTGAAGGAGCCCAGGGAGCTGATATTCATCCTTCCCGTGAAGCCCGAGCAGCGCAAGCACGGGAACACGGTCCGCGTGCAGGTCGAGGCGACCGACGGCCGCAATCTCGTTTCAGTGATGCCCTCTTCCGCGGACAGCAAGGACACGGGCGGAGCACAGACCACGCGCTCGCCGATCTTCACAATCAAGTTTGAAGACCCCGCGGTCATTGCCAAAGCGCAACAGGACCGCGACGAAAAGCTCCGAGAGCGCCTGACCGAGCTGCTCAAGATGCAGCACGCTCTGCACGAGCAGACGCTCGCCGCCCGTCCCGATAACCGTGAACCGTATCTGAAGATTAGCACTGGCCA
>JAQGHP010000559.1 GCA_028288775.1 Phycisphaerales bacterium
TTGGGCCCGACAAGAAGATTAAGTTGACGCTCAGCTACCCCATGAGCACCGGCCGCAATTTCGACGAAGTCCTCCGCGTGCTCGATTCGCTGCAACTCACGGCTAGGCACAAAGTGGCCACCCCGGTCAACTGGCAGCCCGGCGACGACGTCATCATCCTCGGGTCGGTATCCGATGAAGACGCCAAAAAGCAATACCCCGGCGGATGGAAGGCGCCCAAGCCCTACATTCGGATCGTCCCCCAACCGACGGCGCAATCTTCGAAATAGACGGGTGTGTTGTGATCCTCAAGCAGTTCTACCTCGGGTGCCTGGCGCACGCCTCCTACCTTATCGGAGACGAGCAGACGGGGACGGCTGTCGTCGTTGACCCGCAGCGCGACATCGACCAGTACATCACGTTCGCCGCCAAGAACGCGCTGCAAATCAAGCACGTGTTCCTCACACACCTTCACGCCGATTTCGTCGCGGGGCATCTCGAGCTGCGCGACCGCGTCGGCGCAACCATCTGCCTGGGAGCAGCGGCCAGGGCGGAATACCCTCACACGGCCTTGAAGGAAGGCGACGTTCTCGAATTCGGCCGCATCCGCCTGAAGGTGCTCGAAACGCCGGGCCACACCGCTGAGTCGATCTCGATCGTCGTTCACGATCTCTCCTCTGGCACGGCGCAACCCAAAGCCGTATTGACCGGCGACACGTTGTTCATCGGCGACGTGGGGCGGCCCGATCTCCGCGCCGCGATGGGCTGGTCGGCCGCGGAGTTGGGCGGCAAGCTTTACGATTCGCTGCACACGAAGTTGCTCGCGCTTCCGGACGAAATCCTCGTCTACCCCGCCCACGGCGCGGGCTCGCTCTGCGGCAAAGCGCTCAGCAAGGAAACCGTCTCCACGCTGGGCGAGCAGCGCCGGCTGAACTACGCGCTGCAGCCCATGAGCAAGGAGGCGTTCATCCGAGTCGTGACGGCGGACCAACCGGACGCCCCCGCCTACTTCAATTACGACGCCGTGCTCAACAGCGAGGAGCGTCCCACCCTTGAGCAGGCGCTGGCCCGCGAGATGAACCCCCTGTCGCTCGATGCGGTGCTCGACGTGCAACGCCAGGGCGCGCAGATCCTCGACACCCGCGACCCTGCCGAGTTCGCTGCCGCCCACTTGGCCGGCAGCATCAACATCGGTCTGAGCGGGCAGTTTGCGACGTGGGTTGGCACTGTGCTGGATCGCGCGCACCCGATTGTGATCATCGCGACCCCAGGCCGCGAGAACGAAGCCGCGATCCGACTGGGGCGCATCGGGTTCGACCACGTCGCCGGGTATTTAAAGGACGGGCTGCACAGTTTGGAATCGCGTCCAGATTTAACGGTCGCCACGGAGCGCCTTGGCGCACCGTTCGCCGCGGAGATCCTTTCGTCGGCGGAGCCCCCACTCGCAATCGATGTCCGCGCCCCGCGCGAGCGCGATCAGAAACACATCTCCGGGAGCATGAGCCTCCCCCTCAATCACCTGACGGAAAAACTGAGCAAGCTTCCCGTAGGCCGCCCGCTGCTGGTCTATTGTGCCGGCGGTTACCGATCTTCGATCGCCGCCAGCCTGTTGCAGAGCCGCGGATTTTCCCACGTCAGCGAAATCGCCGGCGGCATCGCCGGGTGGGAAGCGGCCGGGCTGCCGGTCCAAACCAGCGCGGCATTGTCGTAAACAATGCGACGCAGAGGACCGTTGTGTCGATCTGCATTTCGTCGGGACTGGCACTCTCACGTAACCTCGAACGGTTTTAGCAATTACCGACCGCAAGTCTTTCGGCATGCCGCCGCACGGCACGGCATTCGCGTTCCAACTCGTTTGAGCACGCGAGGACGGCGGAATGGAACGCGAGCGCAAATTCCTTGTCTTACGGCTGCCGGGCGGGCTCAACAAATTCCCGCACGAGCGAATTCGGCAGGGGTATCTGGGAATTCCCAATCTACAGGAACCGAAGCCCGTCGAAGTCCGCGTGCGCGAACACGCCGGCAAGCACGTGATTACCGTCAAAGGTGGACGCGGCGGCAGCCGCTCGGAAGTGGAAGTGCCGGTCGACGATAACGCGTTCCGCTCCCTCTGGCGGCTTACACACGGCAGGCGAATCGAAAAAGTCCGTTATCGCATTCCCTTCGGCGATTTTATGATCGAGCTCGACGTCTACCGCGGCAAACTTCGCGGGCTCAAGACAGCGGAAGTGGAATTCAAATCCGCCGGCCAGTTCCGTAGTTTCCGCCCGCCCGAGTGGCTGGGTCGCGAAGTCACCGGCCGCGACGAGTTCAGCAACAGCCGACTGGCCACGCGGAACAGCCCGCCGAAACTCAGTTAGGACTGGTGATGGCGCCGACCTAAAATGCTCGTTGGGATTTCACAGGCGGGGCGTGTCGCCCCGGTCGGCCGAAGGCCTGCTCCGGTGCCCTCCTACTCGGGGGAGAGGGAGCAATTGCGGAGCTTCGCTGCGACCGGCCCGTTCCTAGCGCAGTCGAGCAGGCCGGGCCGACCACTACGGTGATGTATGGCATTCGAACTTAAGCATAAGGAATGCATCCCCGACGGCCTGCGGCGAGTCGTGCGCGAGCGCGTCGAAAAGGCCATGGAAGTTCTTGACCACAACGGCCGCAGTCGTATCAGCGACGAAACGGTGCATGAATCGCGCAAACGCTTCAAGCAGGTACGCGGCGCGCTGCGGCTCGTGAGGGAAGAATTAGGCGAGAAGCAGTTCGCCCGCGAAAACCGCGTCTTTCGCGACGCGGGGCGGCCCCTCTCGGAAGTACGCGACGCGAAGGTCCTGCTCGACACCCTCGACGAACTCGCCGCGCACTACAAGGGCCGCATTACGCCCGGATCGTTCAAGCAACTGCGCGCCGCCCTCGAAGTCCGGCGGCGCGAAGCGGCGCGGCGCGTGCTTGAGGAAAACCACGCGACGCGGTCGATCGTGCGCGAGCTGCGGAAGTCTTCCCGTCGCGTCGAGGAGTGGCCATTGCAGCACGACGGCTGGAAGGCGATCGCCCCGGGACTGAGGCAAACCTACGAGCAGGGCCGTGCCGCAATGCAAGTGGCGATGCGCGACGGCTCGGACGAAGCATTCCACGAGTGGCGCAAGCGGGGAAAGGACCTCCGCTACGAGATCGAACTGCTCTGCCGTGTGTGGCCCGAAACGATGCAACCGCTTGCCGATGCCGCGCACCATCTCACCGACCTGCTGGGGCAGGACCACGATCTGGCCGTGCTCCAGGGCATCGCCGGAAATGAACTGAGAAAAAATGTGCCCGAGGCGGAGCGTGAGCTCTTGGAGCCGCTCGTGGCGCAGCGCCGGTCTGAATTGCAAGAGGAGGCGCGCGAACTTGGCCGCAAGCTTTACTCCGAAAGCGACGACGAATTCGTCAGCCGCATTCACGGATATTGGAAGGCGTGGCGATAGCGTTGCACGCCGCGGCGGGCGGCCTTCCAAATGCGCTAAAAGCAGGGATTTCGAAGATGCTTAAAGAATGTTGACCGCGCGCGCCGCCAGCACCACGACCACGGTGAGCGAGATGGTCGCCTGGATCATCGTCAGCACCTTCGCCCACCGCGACAGCACGGGAGTGTCCGTCGGCGAGAACGCGGTGCTCGTGTTGAAGGCAAGGAACAAGTAGTCGATGAATCGGGGCGACCAGGGCCGCCCCCCGTGCTCGGCCTTGCGACCGCCCTGCTTGAAGGTCATTTGCGGGAAAAGGAACGCGCCCGTCTCGTGTCCGATTTGCTGGGCGCGCCCGTGCGGGCCGCCCGCGTCCAGCCGCCAGTACCAGAAGGCGAAGACCAGCACATTGGTCACCCACAACGCCGCGGCGGACCGCAGCATGATCACGGGAGGCTCGCGGTGCGACGGCACCGCATGCACCAGCAGCACCAGCGACCATGCCATGAACAGAGTAATCACTACCGCCAGAGTGTGCCCGAGCATCTGGTTCGCCACATGCCGCCCGCGTCGGTGGGTAAGGACGGTCGGGACGAGCAGGCTCACCACGATCACCGGCAACAACCACCGCGGCCCGACCGCCAGCGACTCCGGCAACGCCGTGTAAATCCCCCCCACCGCCAGCACCGCGATCACCGCCGGCCACCGCGCCTCCGGCGGGTCAAGCTGCTCGTCCGGCGAAGTCTGCTCTTTCACGCGACCAATGTAGCCCCCGTCCCCCGCCCCGACAACCCCGAAATAAAGGGGTCGGGAGTCTTAAATCCGATTTTCCGGCACAAAAGACTCCCGACCCCTTTATTTCTGGCCGGGCCGATCGGGGAACATGGCAGTCCGCAATTAAATGTCAATCACGGATTTCGTCGGAGCGCGCAGCTTCGCGTCGATTGCGGACGCGGTCGGCTGGCGGACGTTCCATACCAGGCCCAGGCGGCTCATGACTTGGATCACGACGTAAGTCGCGTCGAATTGCCACCAGCGCAGGCCGTGGCGGGCGCTGGTCGGGAAGGCGTGGTGGTTGTTGTGCCAGCCTTCGCCGAGGCTGACGAGGGCGATGGGGAAGTTATTGGTACTGTGGTCGGCGCTGTTGAACGGCCGGCCGCCCCATACGTGGCAGACCGAATTGATGCTCCATGTGACGTGCTGCATGAGGAAGACGCGAACGAGCCCGCCCCACACCAAGCCCGACACAAACCCGCCCCACGACCGCGTGTAAAGTCCCAATGCAACCGCGGGCAGAAACAATCCGAGCCCGACCCACAGGAAATAGAGCCGGTCGATCCAAAGCAAACCGCGGTCGGCGAGGAGGTCGGGCACCGAGCGGGCGAGGGCGGGACGGTCGGCTTCAAAGCACCAGCCGACGTGGGCATGCCACATGCCGCGGAGCATCGCCAGCGGCCCTTCGCCGTGCAGGTGCGGCGAATGCGGGTCCCCCTCGCGGTCCGAAAGTTGATGATGCCGACGATGCGTCGCGACCCACTTGATCGCCATGCCCTGCGCGGCGCTGGAGCCGAAGATCGCAAGCAGCCAGCGCATCGGCCGCGACGTCTCGAAGGCGCGATGGGTGAGCAATCGATGGAAGCCGATGGTCACGCCGAAGCCGGCGAGGGCGTACATCACCACCATGAGAAGGACTTCCGGCCAGCCGATGCCGCCCCCCATCGGACTTCGCCGCCAGAGCAAGACAATGGCCGCGATGAGCCCCACGAACGGCCCGACGACGGAAAGGAACATGACCACGCGCTGCACCGCGGGCATCCGCGCGGGCGCGTGCGAATCCCCTTGCAGCTTTTGTAAGTTTTCAACGGCAGCCCAAGTTCGGGCGGGAGTAAGCAAATCCAAAGGGGCGGAGTCCTTTCGCGATAACACATCCCCAAATCCCGTGGCGTCCGAGCCGCGACATCTTCTCAAACCTGGCGGGAGTATAGGGCCACCGACGCTCGCTGGGAAACAGGGCGGCGCTGGGCCTTCGGTTCTATATCCACTTTCGCACGAGACGGGCCATGTCGAACAGATTCACAAAAACCACAGAGACCACAGAGACCACAAAGAACACGGAGATCAGACTTCAAAATTGAGTTTCCAAATTGTGTTTCCTTCTTTTGAGATCTTCGTGGCCGTCGCGGTCTTGGGCCAAATGCTTCGGGATTCACGCGGAAAGCGGCTACAAACTACATCGGCATTCGACACGCCAACCACCTGCGACCTCGGCGCTTTCGTAGGTCGCGCCTTTGCGCCCGGGCTTTCTTTCCTGTACGCTAAAATCGTTCTTGATCCATTAACGGGAGCCATCTGAATGAAGAAGATATGATGTATTCTTGCTGCGGCGGTCTTGGTTTCGGTTTCCACATTCCAAGCCCTCGCCGCCCCCGCACCGGCGGAGGGCCGGTCGGCCGAGCGGCCGTTTCGTCCCCCGGCGGTTCCGCTGGTCACGCACAACCCGTATCTGAGCGTCTGGTCGGAAGCCGACAAACTCACCGATGACGTTACGCGCCACTGGACGCATCGCGAACACCCGCTCGTGAGTTTGATCCGCATTGACGGCAAGACTTCGCGGCTCATGGGCAACGAGCCCAAGGCCCTCGCCGCGTTCCCGCAAGTGGGTGTACGGGTGCTGCCGACCCGCAGCATTTACGAATTCGACGATGGGCATGTTCACCTCATGCTGACCTTCCTATCGTCGGCGCTTCCAGATGACCTGGACGCGCTGGCCCAGCCTCTGAGCTACATCACCTGGCAGGTGCGTTCCGTTGACGGGGCCGCACACGCGGTCTCGCTCTTCGACAGCACGAGCACTTTGCTGACGGTGAACGCGCCCGAACAGAAGGTGCAATGGGCGCGGGAGTCGATGGGCGGGTTGACGGCCTTGCGGGCTGGGACGTTGGATCAACCGCTGTTCACGCCCGCGGGGGACGACACGCGCATCGACTGGGGATACACCTACGTCGCCGCCCTGACGGACGGCTCGAAGGCGGCCATCGGCGCGAGCGCCGATCTCCTTACGAAGTTCGCCGACAGCGGCGAACTTCCCGCCCGGGACGACGCCGGCCCGCCTCGTGCCGCGAAGGAGAACGAGCCGGCGCTCGCGTTCGCATTTGACCTGGGGAAGGTCGGCACGGAGCCGGTCTCGCGGCACCTCATCGTCGCCTATGACGAGATCTATTCGATCAAGTATTTCGGGCAGAAGCTCCGTCCCTACTGGCGGCGAAACGGCGCGACGCCCGCCGACATGTTGCAGGGGGCTGAGCGTAATTACGCGAAGCTCGCCGGGCGCTGCGAAGCGTTTGACAATGAATTGATGGCCGACCTGACGAAGGCCGGCGGCGCGCGTTACGCGCAGATCGCCGCGTTGGCATATCGGCAATGCGTGGCCGGGTGCGGCCTGGCCGCGGATTCCAAGGGTCAGCCGCTATTTTTCACCAAGGAAAACACAAGCAACGGCGACATCGCCACGGTGGACGTCATCTTCCCGATGGACCCGATCTGGGTCGCGCTAAGCCCGACTCTGGCGAAGGCGTCGCTCGTGCCGATCCTCAGCTACGCCGCGTCCGACCACTGGAAATTCCCCAATGCCCCGCACGACCTGGGCACCTACCCCGTTGCCCGCGGGACGGACGATGGCGGCGAAGGCATGCCCGTCGAGGAGAGCGGCAACATGCTCATCCTGCTCGACGCGATCGCGCAGGCCGAGGGCAACCCGGACTTTGTCGCGCCGTGGTGGCCGCAGTTAACGCAATGGGCCAAGTACCTTGAGCGCTACGGGCTTGATCCCGAAGAGCAGTTGTGTACCGACGATTTCATGGGGCACCTGGCGCACAATTCCAACCTCTCGATCAAGGCGATACTGGGCCTGGCCGCTTATGGAGACCTCTGCCATCGCCGGGGTGACGAGGCGAATGCGAAGAAGTATTTCGACCTGGCAAAGAAGGACGCCGAGCATTGGATGAAGGCCGCCGATGATGATGGGCACTCACGCCTCGCGTTCGACAAGTCGAAGACCTGGAGCCAGAAGTACAACCTGGTGTGGGACCGGATTCTCGGGCTCAACGTCTTTCCGCCGAGCGTCGCGAAACAGGAGGTCGCGTATTACCGGAAGGTGATGCTCCCGTTCGGCGTGCCGCTGGATTCGCGGACGCACCTGACGAAGACGGATTGGTCCCTCTGGAGCGCGACGCTGGCGGACAATCAGGACGACTTCGAGGCGATCGTCTCGCCGATCTATGACTACCTAAATACGACTTCGGCCCGCTCGCCGCTGGTGGATTCGTACGTCACGGACGACATCAAGAGCGACGGCATGCACGCCCGCCCGGTGGTCGGCGGGATCTTCGTGAAGATGCTCGCCGACCGGCAGCTCTGGGAAAAGTGGGCCGCGCGCGACAAGGCGAAGGTCGGCGGATGGGCACTGCTTCCGCAGTCGCCGAAGATCGAGGACGTCGTCCCCAGCTCGCAATTCCACCCCGCGATCTGGCGCTACACCACGCAGAAGCCGCAAGGCAATTGGCAGGAGCCGGCTTTCGACGCCAGCGCCTGGCAGGAAGGCAACGGCGGCTTCGGCACGCCGGGTACGCCCGGCGCGGTCATCGGCACCATTTGGAAAACGGATGACATCTGGCTCCGCCGGGACTTCACAATGCCCGAAGGCGATTGGAAGGACCTGCAACTGATCGTCTATCACGACGAGGACGTGGAGGTCTATGTCAACGGCGTGCTGGCCGTGACCGAGGGAGGTTACTCGAACACCTATGAGCCGATGGAAATCCTCAAGCCGGCGAAGGCGCTGCTCAAGCCCGGCGCGAAGATCACGCTCGCCGTGCATTGCCACCAGACCACGGGCGGCCAAGGCGTGGACGTCGGTATCATCGATGTCGTCGAACGACAGCCGTAGCGTCTGCACGGACCGCATCGCATCGAGAGTTTCGGAGCCGGGCCACGTGGCCCGGCTCTGGTCGTTTGGGGCAAGCCGATCTGGTCGGACGGGATGGATGACACCTCCAAAGGGGATCTTTCTCCCTCTCCGGTACTCCGGTGGAGGAAACTGAAGCGAGACTGCCGGATTTGCCCCACCTAACCCGAGTGTCCGCCCCACCGAACCCGAGCGATTTTTATGCGCCGGACTCGGGCGGTGCTCTCGAAATAGTGCAGAAAAGCCCTCATTTTTTCGCTCCGGCGTTGTGCCATTCCCGCCCGTCTTCCTATACTTTGCCCCGAGGTTTCCGTACGCGTATGCCGGATGCCGCGGTCTTGTGTTGTGTCGGACCAGCGAATTGCCGGAGGCCGAATGTCGATCAATGCGCCCGCTCCCGCCGTGTGTCTCGAAGACGTTTTGATTACCGAAGAATTAACGCGGCGGCACGCTCCGGTGCCACAGCCATGCGTCGAAAACACCACGCTCCATGCCCTTGCGAACGCGATGGTGCGGACCCCTGAATCGATGTTGCAGACGCTGGCGGATTCGGCGCTCAGGCTTTGTAACGCCGAGGCGGCGGGGATCAGCCTGCTCGAGGGGCGGGCGGGCTTGTTCCGTGTTGCGGCCACCGCCGGGGCTTGCGCCCTGCCGGTCGGCAGCACGTTTCCCGCCGAGCCGAGCCCGTGCGGGACCTGCCTGAGCAAGGGGAGCGCTCAGTTATTCTCGGACCCCGCCCGTCTCTTCGGCTGGATGCATGACTTCTCCCCGGCTGTTAGCGAATCGCTGGTGGTTCCGTTCCGGCAGGGTGAGACCGCCGGCACCATCTGGGTTTCAGTCCACAGGCGGCGCACGAAATTCACCGCGGAAGACGCACGGATCCTCGCAAGCCTCGCGGACTTTACCGCTGCCGTTCTCGAGCACGACCGCACGACGACCGCCCTGGCGAACTCCGATGCCCGCCTTCGCTTCGCGCTCGACGCCACGCACTTCGGGGAATGGGATCTCAACGTGGAGACTGGCGCGGTGGTTATTTCTCCGCAGCACGCGCGGATATTCGGCTACGCCTCGCCGCCGCCTTGGAGCTATGAAATTTTTCTCAGTCACGTCATCCCCGAAGACCGGCACCGGCTGAAGCGGAACTTCAAACACTCGCTCGCCACGGGTGAGGATTGGGAGATCGAATACCGCATCAACGGGGCCGACGGAGCTGTGCGCTGGGTATGGGCGATCGGCTACGCCTACCAGCGCGAGAACGGCCGGCCGCTGCGCTTCGCCGGCCTCAGCATGGACATCACCGATCGCAAGCGCAACGAAGAGGAACTGGCCCGCGCCAAGGGGCAGGCGGAAGCCGCGAGCCGGGCGAAGGACGAATTCCTCGCGGTGTTGAGCCACGAGCTGCGCACGCCGCTGACGCCGGCGCTCATCACCGCCACGCTTCTGGAATCGCGCGAGGATCTGCCTACCGACGTGCGGGAAGACCTGGCGGAAATCCGCCGCAATATCGGGCTCGAGGGCCGGCTCATCGACGACATGCTCGATCTCACCCGCATCGTCAGCGGCAAGCTGCGGCTCGATTTCCTGCTGGTCGATGTGCATTTGCTTTTGCGCGCCGCCATGGACATATGCCATCGCGGAAGTGAACCGCGGATCAAGTTGGAATTAAAGGCCACGCACCACCACGTCCACGGCGACGGCGCACGGCTTCAACAAATTTTTTGGAACCTCTGTAACAACGCGCTGAAGTTCACGGACTGCGCCGGCAGCGTGACGGTCCGCACGAGCGACGCGCCCGGGGAAAGTATCCGCATTGAGGTGATCGACACGGGCGTGGGGATCGACGCGCGGGTGCTGTCGCGGGTCTTCAACGCCTTCGAGCAGGAGGACATGCGGACCACCCGGCAGTTCGGCGGGCTGGGGCTCGGGCTGGCGATTTCGCAAAAGCTGGTCGATGCGCACGGCGGGACGATCACCGCCGCCAGCGCGGGAAAGGGGCAGGGCGCGACGTTCACCGTCGAGCTTCCCATCGTCCCCGCGGCCGCGCCGGCAGCCCGCGCGCCGGGGCCGTCGGCGACTTCCCGCGCCGACTCCTCTCTCAAAATTCTGCTCGTCGAAGACCATGTTCCCACGCTGCATGCGTTGCAAAAATTGATCGAGCGCATGGGGCACCGGGTCACCGGCGTCTCGACGGTGCGGGCGGCGACGGAGGCCGCCCACCGCGAGTCCTTCGATCTTCTCATTAGTGACCTGGGCCTGCCGGATGGCAGCGGCCTGGACCTCATCCGCAGCGTGCGTGATTCCTTCCCCGGCCGCAGCATCGCGCTCAGTGGCTACGGAATGGAGCAGGACGTGCGCAATAGCCGCGAGGCTGGATTCGCGACGCATTTGACGAAGCCCGTGGACGTGGATCGCCTGGAGGAAGTGATCCGCGAGACCTCCCGCGGCTTGTAATCCGCAAAGGCTGCGGCAGATGGCCTCAATTTGCCGGCCACAGTGAAGTCAACAGCGGGCGGCATCCCCCGGTAAATCCGGATACGTAGAGAAACGTTCGGCGGAGCCCGAACCTACCGAAAGACTTCCTGGAGCTTTGATGATGCTGCCCACCGTGTTGTCCCCGCGCCGCCTCCGCGCTTTGGCCGTCGCCTCCGCGGCGATGGCCGGTCTTCTCCTTTCCGCACCGCTTCACGCGGCGGTCATCTGGACCGAGGCCGAGAAGCCCGTCCAATCCACCATGCACCGCCACCCGTGGTGGTACGACAAGGTGAAGACCGACCAACTCTCCGGCGGGGATTTCATCTCCAACTGGAGCGACAAGCCGGGCGAAGCCAGCTACTCAATCGAAGCCCGCAAGGCCGGCGAATACGCGTTCTGGGTCCGCGCCAACGCGGTGGGAACGAAGCTCTCCTACCAACTTAACGGCGGCGCGTGGACGCCGATTGACCTCGCCGCCGACAAACGCGAAGACACCAACATCGCCGCCGACGGCAAGCTCGATCTGCGCTTCATCGCCTGGGAAAAGGTCGGGAAAGTGGCCTTGAAAAAAGGCGCTAATTCCGTCGCGTTCCGCATGGAAAGCGACAACAACAACCACGGCATGCTCGACTGCTTCGTCTTCAGCGACGAGCCCTTCGAGCCGCACGGCATCGCGAAGCCGGGCCAGGCGCCGGCCGCGCAGGCGCAGGACGAGAAAGATTGGTTTTCCTTCGAACCCAAGGACGATGCGTTCGAAGCCTCAGCGGGGTTCGACCTCCGCTCGCTCAACGAAAAGTCCGCCGGCGACGGCGGATTCATATCCGTCAAGGATGGGCAGTTCGTTCATTCGAAGACGGGCAAGCCGGTGCGGTTTTGGGCGGTGAATGGCCCGCCGGACGACGCGAAGGATCCCGCACGACTGCGCCAGTGCGCCCGCATCCTTGCCAAGCACGGCGTGAACCTTATCCGCATCCACGCCCCCCTTTGTAACGCCGTCGGCGAATCCGACTTCTCCCGCATTCAGCGCGACATTGAGATTGTCGAGGCGATGAAGGCCGAAGGCATTTACACCGATTTCTCCGTCTACTGGTACGCGTTCATCTCTCCCAAGCCCGACAACAAATTTCTAAAGGGCTACGACGGCAACAAGAACCCGCACGCCGCATTGTTCTTCAACCCCGATTTCCAGAAGCAATATCGATCCTGGTGGACCGCCCTGCTCACCACGCCCAGCAAGGCCACCGGAAAAAAGCTGATCGACGAGCCCGCCATCGCATCGCTTGAGATGCAGAACGAAGACTCGCTTTTCTTCTGGACGTTTAGCGATGGAAACATCCCTGACGCGGAGATGCGGATCATTGAGAAACTCTTCGGCGACTGGCTGGTCAAGAAGCACGGTTCGCTGGATGCCGCCCTGAAAAGCTGGAACGGCCTGGGCGTCCCGCGCGACAACGTCGCCGAGGGGCGGATGGGCTTTCGGCCGCTCTATAACATGGCCCACGAGCGCACGGCGCGCGACAAGGACACGGTCGCGTTCATGGCCGAGCTGCAGCGCGGGTTCTACCAGGACACTTACAAGTTCCTCCGCGGCCTTGGATTCAAGGGATCGCTAACCACCTCCGGCTGGACCACCGCCGACCCGCAGTTCCTGGGGCCGATCGACAAATACACGAACACCGTCGCCGACTACGTGGACCGCCACGGCTACTTCGGCGGCGCGCGCCACGGCCCCAACGACGGCTGGGCGCTGATGGATACGCAGGTCTACGCCGACCGCAGCGCCCTGCGTTTCGACCCCGAGGAACCGGGCAAGCCCAAGCTCTTCGTCAACCCGGTGATGGACCCGCACTACGACGGCAAGCCGTCCGCCATCTCTGAGACTTCATTCGACCGCCCCAACCGCTATCGTTCCGAAGGCCCGCTCTACTACGCGTGCTACGGCGCGCTGCAGGACAGCAGCGCGTTTTACATGTTCGCGCTGGATACCGACCGATGGTCCGTGAAGCCGGGATATTTCATGCAGCCCTGGACGCTGCTTTCCCCCGCGACGATGGGCCAGTACCCCGCCGCGGCTCTGATCTTCCGTGAAGGCCTCGTCGCCACGGGCGAAGTGGTGGTGGACTTGAACCTCAAGGTGGCGGACGTGGAGGCGCTGGGCGGCACGCCGATGCCGCAGGATGCCTCTTTCGACGAGCTGCGGCTCAAGGACGTTCCCAAGGGAACGGAGCTGAAGGCTGACAGCGTGATCGACCCGCTGGTCCATTACGCCGGCCGCACGAACGTTAACTTCACCCAGGCCGGCGGACCTTCGAAGCTGATGGACCTCAGCGGGTCCATCGACCGCGCCCATCAGACCGTGACCAGCACCAATAGGCAGCTCAAGCTCGATTACGGCAAAGGCGTGCTGACGATCAACGCACCGGCAGCCCAGGGTGTCAGCGGCAACCTGAAGGAGGCCGGCCCCACGCAGCTGGCGGACCTTTCGGTGTCATCCGAGATGGAGCTGGGCCACATCATCGCCGCCAGTCTCGACGGCAAGCCCCTCGCAACCAGCGGCAAAATTTTGCTACAGGTGATGTCCGAGGAAAAGACCAACCATTTCAAAACCGAAGACGCCGGCAACGGCATGCACCGGATCATCAGCATCGGCCAGGACCCGTGGCAGGTAAGGGAACTGAGCGGGACCGTAAAACTCAGTCGCCCCGACGCGGCAAAACTGAAAGTCACCGCACTCGACTTTAACGGCTACCCGACAAAGCAGGTTGGCACCGCCGGCGAGATCAAGTTGGAGCCGCAGACGATGTATTATCTCATTACGCGGTAAAAAGCCGTGGCCCTGTTTTCACCGATTTGCGTTGAACGAACCGATCTCCCCGTCTATATTCCGGTGCCTTCGCGTTCCCGCTTGAATTTAACGGAGATTCCATGAAAGCTCTCATCGCGGCTTCACTGCTGATTCTCGGATGGTTGGTGCTGGCCGAGGAGAAGGCCCCAGCCGCCGCCCCGTCTCCCGACTCCGCGGCTGCAACGGAGAAGTCGCCGGCCGATGCCGACAAGGCCGACAAATCCGAAGACAAACTCCCCACGCCCGGCGAGCTCATCAAGAAGCTCAAGGCCGCGGAGGAAAAGCAGGCGAAGAAAACCAAGATCGCCTACTTCGATTTTTCCGGCCGGCCCATCACCGAAAAGCCCGCGGGCTTTTCCCTCTTCGGCGACGACGGGAGCATGACCCTCCGCTCCGTCCTCCATCGCCTCCGCCAGGTACGCGACGACAAGGATATCAAAGGCGTCCTCATCACCATGGGCGACGGCGGATTTAATTTCTCCCAGGCTCAGGAACTCCGCGACGCACTCCTCCAGCTCAAGCGCGCCGGCAAGGCAACCTACGTCTACGCCGACGGCTATGACACCGACTCCTACACCGTCGCCAGCGGCGCGCAGCATGTCTGCATCCTCGAGGGCGGCGAGATCATGCTCCCCGGTGTCGGCCTCGAAACCACCTTCTACAAGGGCCTGTTCGATAAGGTCGGCGTAAAGGCCGACTACGTGCAGATCGGCGAATTCAAAGGCGCTGACGAAGAATACACCCGCACGGACGCCAGCCCGGAGCTTCGCGGCGAACTTACCAAACTCACCGAAGGCCTCTACGCACAAATCGTTGACGGCATCGCCCGCAACCGCAACCTGCCCAAGGAAGTCATCACTGCCGTCATCGACGAATCGATCATCACTGGCAAGAACGCCAAGGAAAAGGGCCTTGTCGATGAGCTCACGGATCAGGACAGCCTCCGCGCTCTCATCACCAAGGACATCGGCAACGATATCGATCTGGTCGCCGACTACGGCCGCGCGCCGCGCGAGGCCGATCTGTCCAACCCCATGGCCCTCTTCTCGCTCCTCATGAAAAAGCCGCAGCCTGAAAGCGACAAGCCCGAAGTCGCCCTGATCTACGCCGAGGGCGTGATCGTGGACGGCGAAGGCGGCGACAGCCTGTTCAGCGAGGACGGCGTCGCCTCGCAGGCCATGCGCAAGGCACTGCGGATCGCCTCGCGCGACGAGAACATCAAGGCGATCGTCATCCGCATCGACTCGCCCGGCGGAAGCGCCCTGGCCAGCGAGGTGATGTGGCAGGCCGTCCGCCACGCCGCGGAGAAAAAGCCCGTTATCGTCAGCATCGGCTCCATGGCCGCCAGCGGCGGATACTACCTCGCCTGCGCGGGCGACAAGATTTACGCCGACTCCTCCGCGATCGTTGGCTCGATCGGCGTCGTGGGCGGCAAGTTCGTCTACAAGGGCCTCTACGACTGGGCGGGCGTCAAGACCGAAAGCTTCTCCAAGGGCAAGAACGCCGGCCTTTTCAGCTCCAATGAGCCCTGGTCCGATCGGCAGCGCACCATGGTCGAGAGCTGGATGCACCAGACCTACGTGCAGTTCACCGAGCGCGTGATGAAGACCCGCGCCGGCAAGATCAAGGACATCGACCAAGTCGCGCGCGGGCGCATCTTCCTGGCCAAGCAGGCCAAGGACCTGGGCATGGTTGACGAGATCGGCGGCATCGACGACGCCCTCGCCTACGCCGCCACAAAGGTCGGCCTCGACGAAGGCAAGTACGACGTCCGCGTCGTCCCCCAACCCAAGAGCCTTGGCGACCTACTCACGGGCGGCGGCCCGGATGCCGCGTTCGCCTTCCAGCCGAAGATCGAACTTAAGGCCGACGCCATTCTTGGCGCGGTCTCCCCGTCCCTCCGCAAAGCCATGGCCCGCGAACTCCGTATGCTCCAGATCCTCCAGGAACGCCCGGTGGTGCTGATGTCGCCGTATAACGTGACGATTAAGTAGGAGGCGCCGAAGAGGGAGCCAGAAGCCAGGAGTCAGAAGCCAGAAGGGGACGGGAGCGGAAGCTTCCAATCCTCGTCTGGCTATTGTCTCCTGGCGTCATTTTGCGCCAGCCGAACCCCCGCGCTCGAAGTGGTGGACAACGGCCAAGAAATCCCGCATTCTTCTGGCTCCTGGCTCCTGGCTCCTGGCTCCTTTTTTAGGTCTCCCATGTTCGGCTTCGGGAAACGCGAGGAAGCATCCGCCGGCCCTCGCGTCAGCACCCGTTTCTGCACCGACAAGTTCAACGGCAAGTACCCTCACGTGGGCCTGTATGATTGCCGCGACCGCAAGATATGGGTCTGCAAGCCCCTGAGCGGCCAGGCGATCCGCACCTCCCACGCGCGGCTGATCACCGGCGCCCAGAACGCCGTCAGCACCGTCTGGAAAGACCGATTCCTCTGCTTCTGGTTCTACACCCCCCGCACCGGCGAAGGCCTGATCCTCGGCTACCCAATCGACTGGGACGAAGCGCATTTGCTCGTCCGCATCGACCCCAATTGGGACTACGACCGCCAGCGCCTCATCCCCGCCGAGCTGGAAGACCAGGTCAACGAAAACATCGAGCGCCAGCACCGGCACGGCGAGCGCATTTTCGACTTCTACCGCGCGTGCAAACTGAAATACCCCTTCAGCCTCCACCTCATCGGCCAGCGCGCCGCCGAGTCGCTGTTCTACCTAAGACG
>JAQGHP010000585.1 GCA_028288775.1 Phycisphaerales bacterium
TTACTGTGCCTTGATAAGTCATTGGGCTTCCTCGCAACTTGGTCAGGCGAACAGAGCCCGGCCTCAGAAAGTGTATTCCAACACTTCCGGCCAGGCGATGGCAACAAGCCTATAGATGCACCCGCCGCGTGTAGACCCACCATTCGATCATCAAGAGTGGGAGCGCCGCGACGGCGACGATCCACCACCAGAGCTCGAGGCGGGCGGGGGCGTTTTGGGCGGTGACGGTGACGGCGTTGATGTCGCCGGGGGCTTTGTCCGAGGGGACGAGGTTGCTCTCGTTGGCGTCCAGCAGGTTCACCGCCATCTGCTCGAACTGCGGTACCGGGGGGTCGGTGGTGTAGAGGCCCACGTGGTCGAGCGCCGGCAGAACGAAGTCGCCGGTGTCGGGGACTTTTATCGTCTTCGTGTCCGCGGGGCCTTTGAGCTTGATCTGCTTTATGTCGCCAATTTTCTGGAGGTTGGCGCGGGGGATGGTGGGGGTTGCGCCGGGCTCCTTGGAGGGGCGGACGTCCATGTCGCTGCCGATGGCGAGGTATTGCAGGGCGTTGTGCAGGAAGATCGGGAAGCTGACTTTCAGCGGCCAGTTGCTCTGCAGCACGTCGAAGGCGACCACGAGGTTGGTGTATTTGCCCGTGCGGTCGAAGACGATGAGCGGACCCTTGAGCCCGTCGAGCAGCACCACGTCCTCCTGCGGGACGTCAAGCTTGGCGGCCTCGGCGACGTAGAGCTTGCTCATCGCCAGATCCTTGAGGATCGGGTGGTCGCGCTTCCAATCGAGCACGCCGACGTCTTCGAGCATCACCGGTTTGCCCGCGGGGTCCTTGCCAATCTTGAGCCGCATGTCGGGGAGGTCGGGCCGGCGGCCGTCGAGGAAGTAGACGAAGCTGCCGGCGGGAGGGAGCTTCTTGGGTTTGTAGCGGTCGAAGATGATGACGTCGTACTTCGTCGGAACCTCCGGGCCGTCATACGCGGTTGGGCGCATTGTGTCGGGGTTCTTCAGGCTCAGACTGTTGACGGCTTTCTCAAGGAAGTAATTGCCGTCGGTGACAAGGAGCACCGCCAGCGACTTGGGGGGCGGCACGACCACCTGCGCCACGTCATCCGCGGCGAGGACGTCGCCGTCCTTGAGCATCTGCTCGACCTTGACCACCGCGGCGGTCGTCAGGTCCAGCTTGAACTCGACGCTGTCCTCCTGGGCCCTGCCGCCCTTGTCGTCATATTCCTTTCGCGTTTCCTTGCTCCAGTTTTCGGGAAGGAGGTAGGTCGTGCGCGTTTTGCTGCCGGCGACGTCCACCACGTCGCCGTCCACGCTTAGCTGCACGGGCACCTCGACGGGGTCGGGGCCGTAATTGGCGAGGCGGGCGAAGACCTGCACTTCGGTCGGGCGCTCGTAGTTGCGCTTGGCGTTGAGGGCGACGATCGCGACATTTTTGGAAGCGGGGTTGCCGATTTTCTCGAAGACCAGGTTGCCGCGGACGGCCAGTTCATCCGCGTCGAGCACCCTGCCGTCGGAATAGAGCCGCACGTCGGGGAGGTTGGAATCGGAGCGGAGCTGCTCGGGGTTGAAGTTGGTCTGGGCCTCGGCGAGCTGGTAGGCGAGCTTGAGGCGCGACTTGCGGTCGGTGGGGCTGATGCGGTCAACCGCGTTGCGCAACGCGGTGGTGTCGGTGGTGAGGGGCTGGAGCGTCTCTGCCGCGTCGTCGAAGGCGATGACCATCGCCGTCGCGTGGCGGGGCATCGAATCGATGAGGTCTTTCGCGCGTTTCTTTGCTTCGTCGAGGCGGGAGTGGCCGTCGATGTCCCTGGCGCTCATGGAGGCGGAGCGGTCGATGAGGATGACGGTCATTTTTCCCGCGCCCGGGCGGTAGTTGGCGATCGGGCGGGCGAGGGAAAGCAGCAGCGCGATGAGCAACAGCAATTGAAGAAGAAGCAACAAGTTTCGCCGCAGGCGCTGGAACGGCGCGTTGACCTGCAAATCCTGGATGGCTTTCTTCCAAAGGAAGGTGGAGCTGACCGCCATTTCCTTGCGGCGGAGTTTGAGGAAGTAGAGGACGAGCAGCGCCGGGATGACCAGCATCGCGGCGAAGAGGCCGGCCTTCCAGTTGTCGAATCTCGGGAACCAGTGCATGCGTGAGTGCTGAGGACTGAGGACTGAGGACTGAGTCAAGGGTTCAGGGTTCGGGGTTTAGGGTTCAGGGAAGAAGAAGTGATGCTATTGCTTCTTTCCCGAACCCTGAACCCTGAACCCCTACGCTTTGACTCAGTCCTCAGTCCTCAGTCCTCAGTCCTACTCCTCACATCATCCCCAACACGTACCCCATTCCGCGGCGGGTGTGGATGAGCTTGGTTTCGTGGTCGCGGTCGATCTTGCTGCGCAGGTAGCCGATGTAGACGTCCACCACGTTGCTCACGCTTTCGTCGTTCTGGTCGTAGAGGTGTTCCCAGATTTCGGTGCGCGTGACGACCTCGCCGCAGCGCAGCGCGAGGTACTCGAGCAACGTGTACTCGCGGGCGGAGAGGATGATGGGCTTGCCGGCACGGCGCACCGTCTTGGCGGCGGCGTCGATCTCCAGATCTCCAACGACAATCGGCGCACCCGCGCGCCCGTGGCCCCGGCGGATCACCGCGCGCACTCGTGCCAGCAATTCCTCAAACGCGAAAGGCTTCACCACGTAATCGTCCGCGCCCAGGTTCAACCCGCGCACGCGGTCTTCCACCGCATCCTTGGCTGTCAGAAAGAGCACCGGCGTCTTCGCTCCGTCCTTCCGCACCGCCTCCAAAATCTGCCAACCCGTCTTGCCCGGGAGCATGATGTCCAGGATCAGGCAGTCGTACGGATTGGCCCCGGCGTAGCGCAGGGCCTCCTCGCCATCGAACGTGAGGTCCACGGCAAATCCCTCCTCGCGCAGCCCGTTGGCCACGGAGCGGGCGAGCGAGGCGTGGTCTTCGGCTACCAATACTCTCATGGCGATTTATCCAAGGACGATTCACCCGCCGGCCCACGGGCGAGGCGTTGTCAGCGAAGCTAGCGATGGCCGCGAACGGGCGACTGCAAGTCCGACAGGCAGGCCTCATCGGTCATGGTGCGGGCCGAGCCGTCGAGGTACGCGGCGTTCATTTTGTGGCGGGCGTGCCAGCCCGGCAGGCTTTCGAACGCCAGCACGACTCCGCCGCGGTTCACGTCGATAAGCGGGCGGCCGGCGAGCGTGGTGGCAGCGACACCCGTGTCGCGCCAATCGTAACTGGAGCCGACGACGGGGAAAACCTCCTCGTCCGCGGGGCATTGAAACGCGGAGCTGTCCGACAGATAGCTCCGCAGGCACTTCTCCCAACTCTGTTGCAACTCGCCGGGGTCGGGGAGGAAGCCATCGTTGTCGGAGGCGTACTGGGTGAAGGCGGTGCCGATGTGGTGGAGGCGCGACACGCAGTTGACCGACTGGGCGGCGACGCGGGTGCGGGCGACAACGCCCAGCATGATGCCCGCAAGCAATGCGATGATCGCAATAGAAACCAACAGCTCTGTGAGGGAAAACCCTACGGCGAATTGCCGGGCAAGGAAGGGGGCGCGGGGCCGCGCGGGGCCGGCGGCCCGGGGGCCGATGCGAATTTGCAACCTCTTATGGGAGATTGGTCAACCCATCCGTTCGACGATGCTCCGCGGGGACGATCACGACAAGCGCGGGGGCGCACGCCGCCCGAACCGCGTGATCCGAACTCGGATTTTGTGGACGCTACGAACCCCGTACGACGCCTGTAAGAACCTCACGCACTATTAACCCACTTGCCGCATGAACCCACATCGGCCCTGCGCAGATAAGGCTAACACAACGCTGCAAGGCCGCACAAGTCACCCGGGCTCATCGGCATCAAATTAAAAAAGAAACTGAAAATCCGCGAAATCCTCAGCACCGGGCGGAAGAACCAACTATACCCCCCGGCCCCGCATGCGGCGTTGCAATTGTTACATCCTTCCGATTTTACTCGCCCGCCCTGGTGCCCAGCACGTCGCTGGCTACGGGTTCCCGTTCCCGCGGTTCAGGTTTCCCGCCGTTGGGCAGGTCAAGAAGCCGGAACGGCGGGCGGTCGGAGAAGAGCTTGCGCATGAGCGGCAGGGCGACGTTGTAGACCGGCACACCCGTCGTCGTGCGCCCCTCGGGCGCGCCGTTGTGGGCATGGCCGTGGACACACGCCGTCACCTGATATCGGTTGAGCGGCTCCTCGAGCCGACTGCAGCCAAGGTACGGAAATATTTCCAGCGGCTCCCCCTCGACGGTCGCGCGGATCGGCGAGTAGTGGAGGACCGCGATGCGGTGCGGCGTGCGAAGTCGGAGCAGCGCCCGCTCCAGTTTCATCGCCTCGTCCAATGCCTCCTGCACGAAGCGCTTGACCGCAGGCTCCCCGAATGAGGACAGCGTTCCGCGCCCGAATCCGCCGGGAAAGCCCTTCACTCCCGCGAACCCCACGCCGTGTATTTCCGCCGCATCCCCATCAAGCATCGTGACTCCCGCACCGGCGAGAATGGCGGCAACTTCGTCGTTGTGCCCGGATTCATAATCATGATTGCCGAGCACCGCGAGAATGGGCACGGCCACCGCCCCCGACAGTTCCTTCGCCAGAGCCCGCGCTTCCTCAGGATGGCCGTGGTCGGTCAGGTCGCCGCACAACACCAACACGTCCGCGCTGTGGGCCACCTGGGTGAGCAGCGGGAGCAGCGTCCCCTGCGAGTTGATGCGAAAGTGCAAATCGGCAAACGCCGCGATGCGAAGCCGATTCAATCGAGCGGTATCGACGCCTGTCACCATGATTCACTCCACTCCCCGCCTGAACGCACCGGCCTTGTCGGCTCGACGGGCTCATGGTGAAGGCAACCGCTGTGCCGATGTGGCGCAAAGCACTTACGGCGCTCGCCCGTGAATTGCCGCCCACATTTACCTTCTGCCGGCGTGTGAGACACTTCACGGCGAGGCACCGCGTTTGCATGAGTCCCGTCTGGTGCAACGCGAAATTCATATTCCCAATGGCGCTGACACCCACACTCTGCATTCGTCCGGCACGCCCGATCCGCACGTGTTTCAGTTTTACCATCGTGCGATGGACATTCTGGAAGCCGCCGGGATCGATTATGCGGTCGGAGGGGCATACGCGCTGGCCGTACATACGGGCATCGTGCGGCACACCAAGGACTTCGACGTGTTCCTGAAACAGGAGTCCCTGGCCGACGCACTTGCCGCGTTCGAGCGGGAGGGCCTTCGCACCGAGATGACGCACCCGCACTGGATCGCCAAGGCGTTCAGCCCCGACGGCGAGTTGTTCGTTGACCTTATTTACAGTTCGGGGAACGGAATCTGCCGGGTTGACGATGAGTGGCTTGCCAATGCCTTAAGCGGCGAAGTGCTCGGCCGCCCGGCGCGCCTCTGCGCCGCGGAGGAAATTCTCTGGAGCAAATCGTTCATCCAGGAGCGCGAGCGATTCGACGGAGCGGACATCGCCCATCTGCTACTCAAGCGGGGGGAGCGGCTGAATTGGGACCGGTTGCTCGCCCGCTTCGGCGGCAACGAGTTGGTCCTGTTTTCACATCTGGTTCTATTCAAATTTATCTACCCCTCCGAGCCTTCGCCCGCGCCGCCGCGGGTGTACGACCTTCTGCTCGAACAATTCCGTTCGCAGCCGGTGTCGAAAGAAAAAATCTGCCGGGGTACGTTGCTGTCGTGGTCGCAATACCTGATTGACGTGGAGGAGTGGGGTTACGCCGACCCTCGGTTGCGGCCGCGCGGGAATTTTACCGCCGACCAGCTCGAAACGTGGACGCGGGCGGAAAAGTAGCAGCAAACTCACGTTAGGGTCGCTTCGCCCAAAATTCGCGGCGGGCGTTGCGGATCATCCCCAACCGGCCACAACCTGATGGCCCGTCATTTGCGGCCCGTTACGCTAATCCAAGGGGGCTCTGCACAGTGTTATTTCCCCGCGCAAGCGGGGAAGGAGCATCAGCATGCGTACAAGCACCAAATGGCTGTTGGCGGCGACGCTCGCCGCCGGCGCTGCCCCGTTTACGACCCTCCGCGCCGCGGATGACGCATCCAACCCGGCCCCGCGCGAACGCACCCGCGCCACCGAACAACAACCCCTCGCACTTCCGCCCGGGTTCACCGCGAAGGATGTGCATGCGACCAACGAAGTGAAAACCGGCCTGGCCAAGCTAACCGAACGGGCCTACAAGAAGGGCGATTGGAACAGTCTCCTCGCCGAGCTCTCGACGCAGGACAAGGAACGCACCCGCGAGTTCAAAGGCGGCGACCAGGCGAAGCTCGACACCCTGATCGACAAGATCCATCAGCAATGGAAAGCGAAGTACGGGAAAGACTTCGACCTCGACGAGAAGAAGGTGGTGTTCGATGACCGCTACCAGATCATCCAGGGCGAGGTCTCCGATCCCGCGGTAGCGCTGACCAACTGGCCGGTAGCCGCGTCCCCGGCGGAAGCCGTCACCGCCGGGGAACGCAATAATAAGACGATCCCCGACGACAAGAACGCGCAGAAAAAAGAGGAGCGCGCCCAGAAGCTCACCCGCGGTCGCGACGTGGCGGTTGTGAGATTCCCGGCCGCGTGGGGAATGTCTGAGATGAACGTGTCCATGCTCCACGAACTGCCCACGTTTTACCGCGTCGACATCCCCAACGACCGCGGCGGAGAGCAGATCTACAACGACCTCGTGACCCAACTAACCTGGCTGGGCGACCACGCCGACCAATGGCCCGCCGACATCAACGACGGCTACCGCCTCTTCGCCCAGCGCGCCGTGGCGGCAGTCTACGGCGTTCCGTCGCAAGCGAAGGCGTCGAGCTAAAGTCCGCGGCAACGAAACATGACGCAGCAAGGCGCGGGGACTAACAAAGTCCCCGCGCTTTCGCGCGCCGATACGAACGAAGAATGCACATCAGTCGCGCCGCGAATTGGCGTCGCCAATTCAGCCCCGGAGGGGCGAAAGACCTTAGCCCACGGCGCAAGCCGTGGGAAAACGCACGTAAAAGCAACCAGCCCCGGAGGGGCGTAAGAAGCGTTCGACCTCAACGCGCTTGAGATCCCGCACTTCTTACGCCCCTCCGGGGCTATGCCCTTGCTGACGGACTTTCCCACGGCTCGCGCCATTCTTATCTACACAAGTTCGACCGGACGGGGCGGTGCGTCACGGCGACTCGCCAATTAGCGCGATTGTAGCCGAAGAGTCCGGCATTTCTTCGATGCCGCGAAAACGACCCCAACCACCTTCACGGTCCCGCGAATCGCGAATGCGGGACTTGTGTAGATAAGAATGGCTCGCGCCGTGGGCTAAGGTCTTTCGCCCCTCCGGGGCTGGTTTTCTCACCCGCCCTTGCGGTGTTCCTTGTAATAATTAATCAACCCGCTCGTCGAAGAATCGTGGCTCGTCACCTTCCCCGGCGACTTCAATTCCGGCAGGATCGCCTTCGCCAATTGCTTGCCAAGCTCTACGCCCCATTGGTCGAAGCTGTTGATGTTCCAGATGATCCCCTGCGTGAAAATCTTGTGCTCGTACAGGGCGATGAGCATCCCCAATGTCCGCGGCGTCAGCTTCTGAAACAGGATCGAATTCGTCGGCCGATTCCCCGGAAATGTCTTCTGCGGGATGAGCTTCTCCAATGCCTCCGGCGGTAGCTTCGAGCCCTTCAACTCCGCCCGCACCTCGTCCGCCGTCTTGCCCCGCATGAGGGCTTCGGTCTGCGCGAAGAAGTTGGAGAGCAGGATGACGTGGTGTTCGCCGACGGGGTTGTGCGTTTCGATCGGCGCGAGGAAGTCGCAGGGGACGAGCTTCGTGCCCTGGTGGATGAGCTGATAAAACGCGTGCTGCCCGTTCGTGCCCGGCTCGCCCCAGATGATCGGGCCCGTCTGGTAATCGCACGGCGTACCATCGCGCTGCACGCTCTTGCCGTTGCTCTCCATATCCCCCTGCTGAAAATACGCCGGGAAACGGTGCATGTACTGGTCGTACGGCAAAATCGCCTGCGTCTGGGCGTCGAAGAAATCGTCGTACCAGATCCCCAACACCGCCAGGATCACCGGCAGATTCTTCTCATAGGCCGCGGAGCGGAAGTGCTCGTCCATGACATGCCCGCCCGTGAGCAGCTCGTCGAAATTATCCATGCCGATGGCCACGGCGATGGACAACCCGATGGCCGACCACGACGAATAGCGCCCGCCGACCCAATCCCAAAACTCGAACATATTCGCCGGGTCGATGCCGAATTTCTTTACCTCTTCCGTGTTGGTCGAGAGCGCGACGAAGTGCTTGGCCACCGCCTTCTCATCCTTCGCCTTCGCCAGAAACCATTGCTTGGCGCTCAGCGCGTTGGTGATCGTCTCCTGCGTGGTGAACGTCTTGGAGGCGATGATGAAGAGCGTGGTTTCCGGATCGAGTTCGCGCAGGGTCTCGGCGATGTGGGTGCCGTCCACGTTCGAGACGAAATGCACGTGGAGGTCGCGCTTGGAGTAGGGCTTGAGCGCTTCGGTAATCATGACCGGCCCGAGGTCGGAGCCGCCGATGCCGATGTTGACGACGTCGGTAATGCGCTTGCCGGTGTAGCCCGTCCAGGTTCCGTTGCGGATCGCCTCGCTGAACTGCCGCAAGTGGGCGAGCACGCGGTTCACCTCGGGCATGACGTCTTTGCCGTCCACGAGGATCGGGCGGTTGGAGCGGTTGCGCAGCGCGATGTGGAGGACGGCGCGATCCTCGCTGGTGTTGATCTTCTCGCCGTTGAACATCTTTTCCGCCCACCCGCGCACGTCCGCCTGCTGGGCGAGCCCCAGCAATAGACGGAAGGTTTCATCGGTGATCCGGTTCTTGGAGAAATCGAGCAGGATGTCCTCGAACCGCGCCGAGAACTTCTCGAAGCGCCCCGGGTCCTGTTTGAACAGATCGCGCAGGTGAAGCTTGGACGCCGAAGGGTAATGCGCCGCCAGCGCCTTCCAGGCGGGAGAACCGGTGATGTTGGCCATGGCGGAAGGGATAATGGAATCCGTCGGGCCTCGCAACTGAACAGGAAGCGAATCCGCGGTCCGCGGGGGTTTTATCGCGGAGACGGAGGGGCGCGCAGGCGTGCCCGAAGCGCTGGCGTGCTTGAGTTGTCGGGAAGAAGAGTTGAACCGCCAAGGCGCCAAGACGCCAAGGGGGAATGGGGACCGAATTGAACGCAGAGACGCCGAGGCGCAGAGGAAAACGCAGAGAAATTAAAAGGTGGAATGGTGGCTTGTGTCGAAACACGATCATGGCCGCTCATCATTCCGTAGTAGTGTTTTCGGTCAGTTTTTGCGCTGATAACGCGGTCTTGCAATGATCGAGAGCCACAATCCGAAACACTGAGCACGCACCAATTCTTTCTCTCTCCCTCCTACCTCTGCGTCTCTGCGTCTCTGCGTTCAATTCTCCCCGTCCCCCTTGGCGTCTTGGCGCCTTGGCGGTCTAAATCTTCCTCGTCACAATCAACAAGCCATGTAGGGTGGGTGTACTCGCCCACCGTTTTCGTCGACCTCTCGCCGCGCGATCAAAACGGTGGGCGAGTACACCCACCCTACATGACTCTCCCGCAAAAATAGCAAACGGCCGGCACGCATCCTACGTGCCGGCCGTTCGGAGCCTGCGAATCCTTTCGCATTCTTCCCTGACCCGTTCGCCGCCCGCTTGGGGCAGCATTATTTTGTTGTCACAGCGGCGACGGGTGCGTCGCACATTCCGCACCCCTTGCTCCCTCCTCCGGTACTCCGGGGGAGGGCTGGGGTGGGGGCTCGGTATTTCAAGCAATTCGATCCATCGACATAACCCCCACCCTTACCCTCCCCCGGAGTACCGGAGGAGGGAAACAGAAGTCGCCGATTGCGTAACTCCTTATTCTGCACCCTGCACTCTGCACTCTGCGTTCTGCACTCAGTTGGCACTCTGCACTTACTCCGCCACCGGCTCTACGAGATGCGCCTCGACCAGTTCGTCAAGAAATTGCGCCAACCCCTCGTCCACATTTTTTCCGATCACCCGCTTCGCGACCGCCTGCACTTCCGGGCGGGCGTTGCCCATCGCGACTCCCAGGCCGGCATTGCGGATCATCGGGATGTCGTTCACGTCATCCCCGATCGCCACGATCTGCCCCGGCTCGACACCATGCCTTCGGGCGACGTGCAGGATGCCTTCCCATTTGTTCACGGCCGGGTCGAAAATCTCCAGAACCTCCACGCCGTACGCCGGCACCGTGAGGCTCTGATAGACGATCCGTTCCCCAAACCGCTCGGCGAGTTCCCGGCTCAGCGCCTTGATGTCGCCCGGGGTCGCACAGATGCCCACGCGGATGGTGTGCTCGTGCGGATAACTCCCCAGCCGATCCACCCGGCGGAGGCTCGCGCGGGTCACTTCCATCCACTGTCGCGTCGCGGCGTCGGGCGGAACGTTGCCGCTCACCAGGTAATCGACGCCCGCCGGCCCGGTGTCCTGAAGCGCCAGCACCGCGTGGCCGTGGCCCTCAAGATACTCACACACTTCCGCGGCCAAGGCCGGCTGCATCAGCGTGCGATGGAGCGTGACGTCCTTTTCGGTGTCGATCACCATCGCGCCACCGACGAACACCGCCGTCGGCCAATGCTCGACGGTATCGAGTATGTCCCGGCTCTCGGTCCAGTTGCGGCCGGTGGCGAAGCAGACCAGAAGCCCCGCCGACAGGCACCGCTGCACGGCCTCTTTCGCCCGCGCGGTAACCTCGCCTTTGGGGGACAGGAGCGTTCCGTCCAGGTCAATCGCGATCATCCGATACTGTGCCATCCGGGTACAACTCGCTCCATTGCCGTTCGATGCGGGCAACCTACAGAGTTCCAAAACGAATGCAACAATTTTCTGAGTTATCGACGCGCTGTCCACAATTAGTCGGGCATCCGCGCCAAAACCACCGCAATTAGTAGGCCCGAAGCGCACTCGCGACCGCTAGAAAACTTTGCGGCGAAGGCGCGATAGTTCCGGCAGCCTGTCTTCAGTTCCCTCCACCGGTACGCCGGGGGAGGGTTAGGGAGGGGGCCTGCGAGGACGGTTCAAAGGTTCGAGGGCTCAATGGTTCAAAGGCATGAACCCTTGAACCATTGAACCTTCTCGCCCCCACCCCAGCCCTCCCCCGGAGTACCGGAGGAGGGAGAAAAGGGGAACCCGCCGAAACTGCATGCGCTCCATCCATCACGTCCCGACGGCCGCGGGGTTGCTGTCGGGGAGCGACTCTGCCGCCGTTGCCGCGGCGGGGGCGTCGCCGCGTTTGCGGACGATCAGCAGGGACGTCGGACTCTCCGAGGCGATGCGCTCGGGCTGCCAGCCGAAGCGGTGGGGGGCCAGGCCCCATTCTTCCGACACGCCGATCACCACCAGATCGAAGTTCTTCGATTCCTCGATCACCGTTGCCACCGGCGAGGTGCTTTCCACGACGCGGAGCGTCACGCCCCCGCCCGTCGCGGGGTCCTTGAACGCGCGGTCCACCGCGCCGCGGGCGTCGAGCTTCTTGCCGCGGCCGCGCTGCGGGTCCACGACGTGCAGCACGGTCACCTCCGCATTCGCGCTTTTCGCGTACCGGGCGGCAAGGTCCATCGCCAGGCGATCGTGCGGGCCGCCCATGAACGGCACCAGCACCTTCCGCCCTGCGGCGAAGCCCCGGTCCACCAGCACCGCCACGTCACTCTCCACTTGCTCCATCACGCGATGCACGGTGCCGCCCAGAATGCGGCGAGTGAACACGGGCTTGTGGAATCCGATCAACACCAAATCCGCCCGCCGTTCGCCCGCCACGCGGGCGATGCCGTCCGCCACGTCGCGGCTCATCAGGCTGATCGACTCCACCGGAATATGCTGCTCGTCCGCCTCGGCCAGTAGCAGCCGCAGCGGGTCTTCGGCCAGCGGTTCATCCGCAGGCGCGGAGCCTGCGCGGTAGGCCTCGCGATCGACCGGGCGGCGCAGGTGCAGCGCCAGGATCCGCCGACCTTCGGTCGCCGGCCCGGCCAGCGCGTCCGCCAGTCGCAGCAGCGGCCTGCCGCTGCGCGGGGCGGCGACGGAGATAAGGATCGAGTACCCGCGCCGCACCGCCTCGACCGCGGCCTGCCCCGGAATGCGGCTCGGGTACACCCAGTACAACATCGGCGTCGTCAAGAACGTCGTCACCAGCGCCATGATGACCATCATCGCGAACACGGTCGGGTTGATGATTCCCAGTTGCAGCCCGACCGACAGGATCACCAATTCCACGAGCCCCCGCGTGTTCATCAAGACGCCCAGCGCCGATGCCTCGCGCCAAGTCGCGCCAAAGGCCCTGGAGACCAGCGTTGTGCCGCCGAATTTTCCGGCGCACGCGATCGCAATGATCACTAGCGTCATCATCCAAAGCCACGCGTCATTCAACAGCCCGATTTGCGTCTTGAGGCCCGTATAGGCGAAGAAAATCGGCAGCAGGAATACGACCGTGTAGTCTTCCAATTTTTCCGTGACGTGCCGCACGAACCGCGTCCCCTTGGGCATGACGCAGCCCAGCAGAAACGCGCCGAACATCGCATGAATGCCGATCGCCTCCGTCGCCCACGCCGATGCCAGCACCAGCAGGAAGATGATCGCGACCACGTTCTGGCTCAGATGTCCTTCGCGGTCATAGACCATTTGCAGTCGGCGGAGAAACGGCCGCACGCCAAAGAGCATGACCGCCGCGTAAACCACGGACAGTCCCGCCGTCTTCAACCCCGAGCCCGCGCCCGTGCCCGATGCGTGCGCGACGGCAATGACAAACGCCAGGATCACCCAAGCCGCGACGTCGTTGATCGCGGCACAGGCGATGGCCGCGACGCCGATTTTGGTCTTGTGAAGATTGCGCTCGGTGAGGATGCGCGCCAGGACGGGGAAGGCGGTGATGCTCATGGCCGCCCCCATGAACAGCGCCGTGCCCGTCCAGCGCGCATGGGTCGGGTCATTGAAGATGTCGGTCCGGTACAGGCCGAAGGTCAGCAGAACGCCCAGCAGGAAGGGCACGATGATGCTCGCCGCCGCGGTGGCCAGCGTCGCCCGCCCGCCGCTGCGGAGCAGCCCGGGTTCGAGTTCCAGCCCCACCAAAAAGAGGAAGAAGATCACGCCTAGTTGGCTCAGGACGTTAAGGATCTCGATATTTGCTGCCGGGAATAGCGCCTGTTGCAGCGCCCCGTGGTTGATGAGCCCGAGCAAACTCGGCCCGAGCATGATGCCCGCGACCATCTCCCCAACCACCTGCGGCTGGCGCATCCGCGCGAACAGCATTCCCACCACCCGGCTCAATCCCAGGATCAGGGCGATCTCGATCAACAGCAGGAGGATCTTGTTCTCCAACGCCTTGTGAATGCTCTGCTGCGTACCCGCCGGCATGGGCCCCAGCGCCCCCGAGAGGGCGAGCCAAAGCCCGCCCGCAGTCGTAAGGGCGACGATTCCGATCAACAACGTCTTGCGCATACAACTTCTCTTTTTCGACTTTCAGACCATCAAACCGCTTGCGAACGGAGGACCGGCGGGCGACATTTGCCCACAAAAATCCCTTGAGCCCGCCGGGGCCGGCGAATGATAGGGCGCGTGCCTTTCACGCGATAGGGACGCCATTCCGTCTTGAATGTCGCACTCGCCCCGCACGCCGCGCACGCCGGCTCGGGCTATAATGTTCGCGGAGAGCCATGAGCTACAAGCTGATCGAGAAGCAGGTGATCTACGACGGCGTCAAATGCCGCCTCGAGCTGCATCACCTTCAGAACGAACAAACCGGCAAACGCCACAAGCGCGAGGTGGTCGCGCACCCCGGGGCCGTGCTCGTGCTGGGCCTGCTCGAAGGCGACCGCGTGATCCTCATCCGCAATCGGCGCTACGCGGTGGGGGAGACGCTGCTGGAGCTTCCCGCGGGGACGTTGGAAAAAGGTGAAGACCCGATGAATTGCGCCGGCCGCGAGCTGCTCGAAGAGACGGGCTACCTGGCCGGCCGGATTCAACCGTTGCTCACGTTCTTCACCTCGCCGGGAATCCTGAGCGAGCGGATGCATGCCTTCGCGGCCTATGATTTGCAGAAGCGTCAGGCGGCCCCGGAAGAGGGGGAAGAGATCGAAGTCGTGCCGATTGATTGGGCAGAAGCCCTGGAAATGGCCGGCGACGGCCGCATTCAAGACGGCAAAACCATTGCGACCTTGCTGTGGTTCGATCGCTTCCGCAGAAAAAACGTGTAGTGCGGTATCGGGGGAGGAGTCAATCCGAGCTGCTCATGGGATGGGAAGACCGACAGTATTATCGCGACCGGAGCGGCTCGGGCGGCACGCCGCTGGAATTCCTGCTCTACGGATCGATCCCGCTGTTCACCGCATTCGGCATCCGCGTGCGGGCGCATATCTCGTTGCTGATGTTCATCGGCCTGACGATGCTGCTGGGCGGACTCGGGTCCCAGTCATTTAACCTCGCTGTCCGCGCCCAGAGCATGACGATCCTGTTCCTGATCGTGCTGCTGCACGAGTTCGGGCACTGCTTCGCGGCCCGATGGGTGGGGGGCGAAGCCGAGGACATTCTCATGACGCCCCTGGGCGGACTGGCCTTCGCCCGCCCGCCGCACCGCCCGCTGCCGACCTTCATCACCGTGGCCGCCGGGCCGGCGGTGAACGTTGTCATCTGCCTCCTGGCCGCGGCGACCATGTACCTCATCTCGGGTTGGCTTCCGTGGAACCCGATCGGATACCTGCATCAACACGGCGTATCATCCGCCTCCTGGCGGCAGGTCCACTGGTACGCGTTCTGGGTCTACACCGTCAGCCTCGCGCTGCTCCTGTTCAACCTCCTGCCGATCTTCCCCCTCGACGGCGGCCAAATGCTCCAGGCCGCGCTGTGGCCCAAGCTTGGCCACTACCGTTCGATGATGTTTGCCTGCGTCACGGGAATGATCGGCGCGGTGATCCTCGCGCTCGTTGGAATCATGACGAGCATCCTGCTGATCTTCATCGCCATCAGCGGCTTCATGACCTGCTACATGACCCGGCGAAACCTGAAGGAAGCCGGCCCCGAATACGAGCCCGGCATGGATTTCAGCGAGAGCCTCCGCCCCGACCCGCCACGGAAGCGCCGCAAGGTAAGCCGCTGGACCGTCCGCCGCCTGCGCCGCGAGGCGCAGCTGGAATCGGACCTGCAATCCCGCATCGACGCCATCCTCGCCAAGGTCTCCGCCCACGGCATGCAAAGCCTGACCTGGTCCGAACGCC